>JAFLSL010000031.1 GCA_022510985.1 Ruminococcus sp.
GGTATTATTCTCGCCGGAGGGCATGGAACAAGGCTGTATCCAATGACGGTAGCGGTGTCAAAACAACTACTCCCCGTCTACGATAAACCTATGATTTATTATCCGTTGTCAATGTTGTTGCTTGCGGGTATTAATGAAGTTTTAATTATATCCACACCGAAGGATACACCGCTGTATGAGCGAATGCTCGGCGATGGTTCGCGAATCGGAGTTTCCATTAAATACAAGGTGCAGGATTCACCCAGAGGATTAGCTGATGCGTTCATTCTCGGTGCGGATTTTATCGGTGATGACAGCGTATGTTTGATTCTCGGCGACAACATTTTTTACGGACAGAATATGACCGGAATTCTACAGAGGGCTATGCAAAACCTTGACGGTGCAACCGTATTCGGCTATCCTGTGAAGAATCCCAGGGAGTTTGGTGTAGTAGAATTTGATAAGGATAATAATGTTATCTCAATAGAAGAAAAGCCCGAAAAACCGAAGTCAAACTTCGTTGTTCCGGGGCTGTATTTCTACGATAATCAGGTTGTTGATATTGCGAAAAATGTTAAGCCGTCCGCACGCGGCGAAATTGAGATTACCTCTGTTAACAATGCTTATCTTGAAAAAGGCAAGCTAAAGGTAAGTTTGCTCGGACGCGGTATCGCGTGGCTCGACACCGGTACGCCTCAGGGCTTGTTGAAGGCTGCCGAATATGTTGAGGCTGTGCAGTCAAGACAGGGTTACTATGTATCTTGTATCGAGGAAATTGCATGGCGTAGAGGATTTATTTCGACCGAACAATTGCTTGAACTCGGAAAAGAACTGCAGACGACCGACTACGGAAAATATATTATCTCACTCGCCGAGGAGGCTTTAGCTAAATGACAATTATTGTGACAGGCGGTGCCGGATTTATCGGCTCCAACTTCGTTTTCCATATGCTTAAAGAGCATCAGGAATATCGTATTATCTGCTTGGACAAGCTGACCTACGCGGGTAATCTGTCCACAC
Organism: Ruminococcus sp.; assembly: GCA_022510985.1. Classification (GTDB taxonomy): domain Bacteria; phylum Bacillota; class Clostridia; order Oscillospirales; family Acutalibacteraceae; genus Ruminococcoides. The sequence goes on from JAFLSL010000031.1 coordinate 1,000, forward strand.
TGAAATCTGTAATGGATAACCCGAATTTCCGTTTTGTGAAAGAGGATATCTGCAACAGAGAAGCGGTGTACAAGCTGTTTGAGGAAGAGCATCCGGATATGGTGGTTAACTTCGCTGCGGAGAGCCACGTTGACCGCTCTATCGAAAATCCCGAAATATTTTTGCAGACCAATATTCTCGGCACTCAGGTGCTGATGGACGCTTGCCGCAAGTACGGTATTCAGCGATATCATCAGGTGAGCACTGACGAGGTCTACGGAGATTTACCGCTTGACCGCCCAGATTTATTCTTTACTGAGGAAACGCCGATACATACCAGCAGTCCTTACAGCTCCTCAAAAGCAGGTGCGGATTTATTGGTGCTTGCATATCATCGCACCTACGGATTACCTGTAACGATTAGCCGTTGCTCAAACAATTACGGACCATATCATTTCCCCGAAAAGCTGATTCCGCTTATGATTGCAAACGCCCTTGCGGATAAGCCCCTGCCCGTCTACGGCAAAGGTGAGAACGTGCGTGATTGGCTGTATGTGGAAGACCACTGCAAAGCGATTGATTTAATTATTCATAAAGGCAAAGTCGGCGAAGTTTACAACGTCGGCGGACATAACGAGATGGCAAATATCGACATCGTTAAGCTGATTTGTAAGGAACTTAAAAAGCCTGAGAGTCTGATTACATATGTCACTGACCGTAAGGGTCATGACCTAAGATATGCGATTGACCCGACCAAAATTCACAACGAATTAGGATGGCTACCCGAAACAAAGTTTGAGTACGGAATAAAAAAGACAATTCAGTGGTATCTCGATAATAAAGGCTGGTGGCAGGAAATCATCAGCGGTGAGTATCAGAACTACTATGAAAAAATGTATGGAAACAGATAAATACTTTATAGGAGGAAATACAATGGTAAAACAACTGAGAAATAAACAAACTTTGTTTTTTTTGTTTGTGTTTATTGCGTGTGGAGTGTTTTTGATTTGGAAGGCACCTCATGGTTATATCTTTAACGATGAGCCTTTTATGTTATCACTGGGACATCGAATAATTAAAGGAGATGTATTATTTGTTAGCGCGTGGAATAGAGGTCAAACGACCGGGCTTATATTTGCTCCATTCATATGGGTTTATACAAAAATCACCGGAAGTATGGAAGGGGTTATTTTATTTTGCAGGTATCTTTATGTACTTTGGTGGGCGTTTACAGGTTTCATTCTCTATAGAAGATTAAAACAGTTCGGTTTTATAAGTATTGTAGTATCAGCGTGTTTTCTGTTATATACACCGCTTGACGAGATGACATTTACATATAACGCTGTTTCTCTATCTTGCACATTACTGTTTTTATCTTATTTTTTGCAAAGTGGAAATAAAGTTCTTGACTATCTTAATGGAGCAGCCCTAGCCGTTGCCGTGCTTGTGTATCCATATTTACTGCTTTTATATTTTGTTTATGCGTTTTTTGTGATAGTAATTAAGTGCACAAAATTAAAGGAAAAAACGGTATTTCAGTCAAGAATATTTGATTTCAAACTTTTTTTGAGAACAACAATTTCATCCGGAATTTTAGCAATATGTGTAATATTATTTGTCCTTTCTTCAGGGATAAATAACGTGGTCAACGGAGTTAAGGCCATTTTTTCTCCCGGTGTTGGCGGAGAAAAAAATATATTCCTGTTCTTTATGGAGTTGTATAATCAGTTTCCGCTTCAAATCGTCTGCGGAAGCTTGATAATACTGATATCACTAATTGACAAAAATCGCACAAAAAGATCTTTGTGGTATTTTACGGCTCAAGGTATCGTATGGGTAATTACTGTCTTTCTGCACACATCAGATTTCAACTGCATAATGTTTCCCATATGCTATATGGGATTACAAGCTTTTATTCTTATGAAAAATAGAAATATGTTATTAATGTTCAGTCTTGGCGTATCCGGATTAATTTATGCGATATGTGGGTACATAGCGTCGGATACGGGTGTTTATGCAATTTCAAATGGTGCAACTGTAGCAAGCATGGCAAGTATAGTTATGGTTTACTTGTTTTCTAAGGAGAATATGACATTAACACAAAAGGATATTAGAAGAATAGTGTTAACAGGTGTATTATCATTAACTATCGCTGTACAATTAGGTGGAGAAGCCTATCTTAAACTTACACGTACATATTGGGATTCAGAATTTACCAGTTTAAATGAAGTTATATCCGATGGTGCAGCAAAAGGAATCATTACTACAAGTGAAAAAGCAGAAATTTATAACAAGGTTTTGGCAGATATTAATACAATAAAAGCAGATGTGCATGGTGAGAAAAAGTTTCTTTCGCTTTCACTGTTCCCTTCAATATATCTTGATATGGACTATGATTACGGTACATATTCTTCTTGGACTTATGCAAACAATAGGCTAAACTTACCGTTAGTGAATGAAAAACTGAAAAAGTATTACAACTTAAATCCCGAAAGGGAGGCAAGTATTATCTATATAAGTAACGAGGATTTTGAAAGTGTTGATGAATTTGACTTTGTTGATTTAAGCAAGTATGAAGAAGTGAAATTGGAAACAGGTGTATTTTATATATCTAAAAATTAATTATTAAATATAAGAATATCAGTTATTTGAAAATAAAAGTTGTATTATGATTTTAGTGGAAGTTTTGTAATTTAACTTACTTTGATTTAGGAGGTCGACTATGAAAAAGACATTATCATTATTTCTTTCGGTATTAATGCTGATTTCCGTTTTTTCGGTGATGAGCATAAACGCAGAGGAAATCCAGTCAGGTGCACCTACAGCGTTTAAAACAGTAAAAGCCTTGTATGCTCACGCTGTTTCTGATTCTGCTGACAATGACGCTTGGCAAGAGTGGCAGAGTATTCACGATGAGGACTACTATGAGGCGAATACTAAGGAAAAATATTTCTTCCTTCCAAGTTCTGCAGACAGCGAGAAGGTTGATATTTATAACGCTTTTTCAGAGGTTGTAACAGTAAACGGAACTGAAATTGCCCCCGAAAAAACTGAGAGTGTAAGCTACAGCGAGAATGTCAGCTATGAGGTTAAAGCTGAAAATACGACATATAAGCTGAAGTTTATGAAGTCGGGTGCCGAGGCTGCGATTTATGTAAACAACAGCAACGCTGACGGCAACGGCACAGACCTTATGTCTTATCTGAATGTCGATAAAAGCCGTGATGCAAAGGCAACAGGAGCAATAGTTACTCCGGATGGAAAAGTTGACAATACAAAAATCAAGAAGATAAAGGGCAGAGGTAATACAACCTGGATGAAAGCCAAAAAGGCTTACAATATTACTTATGATGAGAAGGTTAGTATCGCGGGAATGAAGTCTTCCAAAAAGTATTCCATTCTTGCGAATTACCAAGATGACTCTCTTTCAAGAAACCGTTTTCTCTATGACCTCTCTGACGCGGTAGGTATGCCTTATGCCTCGGATTCACGTTATGTTGATTTTTATGTAAACGGATACTACTGGGGTTCATACCAGATGACAGAAAAGGTTGAGGCAGGCAAAAACTATGTTGTCAACGACTTCGAGGAAGAGGACTATCTCAACGAGGACGGAACTGTTAAGGAAGATTTCCCATTCCTTTGCGAGGTTGACGCAGGTGCGACTAAAGGCGAGGATTTCTTTGTTTCGATTTCAAGCGGAGTAAAGCTGACTATAAAATCCCCTGAGCTTGGGGAAGGCGACAAGGGTTATAATGAAGTATCGTCCTATGTAAAGCAAAAGTTCACCGAGTTTTATAATGCGGCAAGAACAAGAACTGCTGATTTATCTCCGTATGCCGACGTTGATTCTCTTGCAAAGCTTTACCTTGTAAATGAGCTTGGCAAAAACTGGGACGCAGGTGTATCAAGCTTGTTCTTTACCTATCGTCAGGATGAAAACGGAAAATTTAAATTCTACGGCTCACCCGTTTGGGATTTTGACAACTCTCTCGGAAACGCTGTCGGAGTTTCAAACGAGCTACGCAGTATGGGTGTTACCGATTATGAGGAATACACAGGCTGGTGGTGCAAAAAGAAGGGCTTGAGCGGAAGTTCAAAAACATCGTCAAATATTATGAACCGCTTTGCACAGAACACGCCTATAACAAAAAGAGCGGCTGAAATCTGGTTTGAAAAATTTGTACCCGCTATTGACCATTTTGCGGGGGTTAAATTCAGCGAGGAGATTAATTCCGAGCTTTATACCGCTGATGAGTATTACAAGCTTATCGAAAAGAGTGCAGCTATGAACTACACAAGCGGTTGGCTGCTTAACACAGGCAGCTGGATTGCAGACCATTCAAGCCTTAAAACTGCAACATATGATGGCAGTAAAAAGATATACGCAGTAAATAAAAACGCTACAAAATACAAGAATGATTTCAAGGGTATGTATGATTACTGCAGAGATTGGATGATAAGCCGTGCGGCTTGGTTATCAAAGGAAATGTCCTCTGAGTCTGTTACTGAGAAAACAGTTGACAATAAAACCGAGGGCAGCTCTTCCGGCACAGCGAAAATCTCCGCAAGCTCAGTTTCCTTAAAAGCAGGAGCGACTAAAACTCTGAAGGTTACAAACGGAATAGTTAAGAGCTGGAAATCCTCAAAGGCATCGGTTGCAAAGGTGAAAAACGGAAAGGTTACTGCTCTTAAAAAGGGTACTGCGAACATTACCGCTACACTTTCAACAGGAAAAACCTTAAAATGCAAGGTAAAGGTAACTTCAAGCCCCACTATCAAGGTTGGCGGCAAGAAGTTCAAAAAGTCAAAGACCTATTCTCTCAATAAGGGTAAAAAGCTAAAGATTAAGATTACGGGCAAGGCTTCTTCGGTTAAAAATGTTTACAAAAGCTCAAAGAAGAAGGTCGCTAAGGTAGTCTCTAAAACCTCGGCAAAAGCCGTTAAGATTAAGGGAGTTAAAAAAGGTAAGGCAAAAATCACCTTAAAGGTAAACGGCGTATCGTTTAAGATTAAGGTTAAGGTAAAATAAAACATAAAAACAAGGCAGTCTGAAAGCTCGTTGTGAGTTTTTAGACTGCCTTTTATTTTTAGTTTTTCTTCTTCTTTTTATATTTCGGAGCTACAGACTCAAAGCTTAGCTCAACCAAGGAAAGTATCTCGTCGTCCGAAACGGTTTCATTTAAGAGAATTGTAATCCAGTTCTCCTTATTCATATGGTACGCGGGCAAAAATCCTTTTTCATTTAACAGTGAACCAATCATAATTGGACTGCATTTTATGACAAAAATGTCGATAGGCTCATCCCCGTCAAGCCCGAGCTTGTCCTTTTTTATATCCATAATAATTCCGTACCATTTTTTGCTCAGCGGATGCCTAAACACGGAATAGTTCGGAAACTTTGTCCAGAGGTGCTCCGCCTCGGTGCCGTAAATGTCCTGCAGATAATTTGTTATGCGTTGTTTTTGCGTTGAATTTTCCATTTATATTCTCCTGCAAAATCGATTTTTTAATATTATAGCATAGGTTCGGGGCAGTTTGAACACAAAAATAAAAATTGATAAATTTTAGCAGAAAAATTGCTATAATTTTTTCGTAAATTTTCAATAAAATTATATATAATAAGCAATAAAATTCCAATAAAGAAAAATAAACACGCTGTTTTTTGTTATAATTTATCTAACTATCTTGGGGTTCTATGATTTTGAACTCTAATAGGAGGAAGAAAAATGAAAATGCTTACAAAACACAGGGATTTTCTGAAAACAAGAGTATTACCTATGCTCTTAGTTATGACGTTGATTGCGGCAACATTTTCCGTGGCGTTTACTGTTTCGGATATAAATGTTTTTGCACAATCAATCGAAGATGCAGATTATCGTGACGTCTCGGTGGATAAAAACGACGCTGACTCATCTAAAGCCTTTTGGGTTGACGCGACCTACTATGATTATCTTTCCGACGAAGAACTTAAGCCTGATAAAGGTTGGCTTAAGCCTATTCAGGCAGGTACAGACATTGAAGGGTACAACGAAGGTGATGATAAATGGGAGGATAACTGGTATCCGTTCTATCAGTTTAATAATTTTATCAGCAGTCACGCCGGCTCATGGACCTATCCGCTTTATTTAGGAAATTTCTGCAATACGTATGATGCGTATAATTACTCAAACCACAATGGTCCGTATACTGAAGCAACAAAAGGTCTTACACGCTTTGATTACATTTCAAACAACTCAAACGGACTTAAAAGCTACAATACCTCAATTAAGGGACTTGCTGCTAAAAATCTTGACAACTCGGGTACAATTCAAGGCTCCGGTGCAACGACAAAAATGCCCTATTTTGATGACAAATTATTAGATGAAAGTCCTTTGGCAGAGGTTATTACCTCGTACTTCCCATTCCGTCAGAAAACAGATGGTAAAGTTACAACTTATTCTTTCGATTCCACAGGTGCTAAGGATAACGTTTTCTTTAGATGGAACGGTACTACTCCTACTTCTGTAGGTTACGGCCAGGGCGAAACTTACGGCGTTAAGGACGGTCTTGGCAAGTTTATGAGTGGTGAAACCTCCGGTTACGGAATTTTCCCGTTTAACAACACCGCTGCTACAAGTCAGGGCAGATCAGGTAACAACAACCTCAACTATGGTTTTGGTATTAAGTTGGACATTGACTTTAAGGTTCCCGAGGACGGACTTCTCCCCGACGGAATGCCTGTTAAGTTTAACTACTCGGGTGACGACGATCTTTGGGTTTATCTTTCTGAGGTTGACGGAGACAATTCCCAGCTTATACTCGATCTCGGCGGAGCACATAAGATGGCTGAAGGTTCAATCGACTTCAGTACTATGACTGCTACGGCTAAAAGTACTGTAAATGCAGGAACAACTGCAACTGATAAAGGCCTCTATATCTACGATAACTTTAATTGGGGCAGCGATTTAAGAGTTTGGGCTTGGGGACCAAACAAGGATGGAGAATGGTACTATCCGACCTTTGACTCCACTACAGGCACATACTATGTTTCGAGTGCAGCTGTAGGCAGCAACAGAACTCCTTTAAGCAGTATGACCAGTTTTAAGGTTGCTAAAGGCGATTGGCAGGAGCAGACAGATAAGGAAGCTACTCTCTCAGCTCACTATAACCATATTACATACTTAGATAACCTTGAATATGTGGGCGACGCCGTTACACCGACAGTTTCAGGTACAGAAGAAACAACCAAATTCGGTTTTGAGTCTGACGGCAAGGGTGGATATAAGACGCTTGAGCCTAATAAGGTTTATCATTTGACTATCTTCTATATGGAGAGAGGTCTTATCGAGTCAAACTGTAATATGTCATTTACAATGACGCCGGCTCAAAATAATGTTGAAATTACAAATAAGGTTGATTTAACAGATATCAACCCTGCTCTTTGGGACGATATTAAGAAAAACGAAAGCTTTAGTTTTGAGATAACAGACGGTACAACATCCTTAACAAAAGATCTTAAGGATGGGGAAAGTATTGAACATGATAATGATTTCGACACCCATAGTAATCTCACAGTTAAGCAGACTACAAACTCAAATCTTTCTTATACAACATCGTGGAATGTAGTTGATAAGGCTGACCACGATAAGGTGATTTACGAATCTACAGACGACTCAAAGGATACCGATGTATTTGAACTTGTAAACGGCAGAGATCATCACGATACTGCAAGTATGCAGGTTAACTATGTGAATACTCCGCTATCCGCTCCTCTTGAAATTACAAAGAGCATTAAATCCGCTGACGGAGATATTGTAAGCGACGTTGATACCTTCAACTCCACACTGCTCGGTGATATCAACGGCGGTACCGAATATAAA
>JAFLSL010000310.1 GCA_022510985.1 Ruminococcus sp.
GGCCCGATTTACGACCTGCCTATATATATCGCTATTTTAAACGCGACGGGTAATCTGAGTGATGATACACGCGACTGTGCATTCTTAGGTGAGCTTAGTTTGTCTGGCGAGTTGCGTGCTGTAAACGGTATTCTTCCGATGACAATTAAGGCTAAGGAATGTGGAGTAAAAAGGCTGTTCGTACCTTTTGAAAATGCAGTTGAGGGTGCTGTAGTCAGCGGAATAGACGTTTATCCCGTTGAAAATGTTTATCAGCTCGTTAAGTATTTCAGAGGAATTGAGGATATCATCCCCGCGAAACCGCTTCCCGAAACTAAATTTGACTACAAGGAAATTCCCGATTTTGCTCAGGTTAAAGGTCAGTACGAAGTTAAGCGTGCACTCGAGATTGCTGCAGCAGGCGGACATAATGTTCTTCTTATCGGACCTCCCGGCTCGGGAAAAAGTATGCTTGCAAAGCGTATGACGGGAATTTTGCCCGATATGACCTTTGAGGAAACTATCGAAACGACTAAAATTCACTCGATTGCAGGAACCTTGCCGAAAGGCTCTCCGCTTGTAAAGGTAAGACCGTTTCGTGCTCCGCACCATACTGTTTCCTCGGTTGCGTTAAGCGGCGGCGGAATTAAGGTAAAGCCCGGGGAAGTGTCGCTTGCGAATAACGGAGTTTTGTTTTTGGACGAGCTGCCTGAATTCGATAGAAAAACTATGGAAGTTCTGCGTCAGCCCCTAGAGGACGGAACAGTTACGGTATCGCGTGCCAGCGGAAAATATACATATCCTTGTAACATTATGCTTATCGCGGCGATGAATCCTTGCCCGTGCGGATATTTTAACCATCCTACCCGAAAATGCACCTGTTCAAATACCTCAATACAAAGGTATCTTAACAGAATTTCAGGTCCGCTACTCGACCGATTTGATATTCATATTGAGGTTCCGCCCGTTGATTATGAGGAGCTATCGAGCAAATCCCAAGAGGAAAACTCCGAGAACATAAAGAAACGCGTGGACAATGCAAGAAAAATTCAGACCGAACGCTATAAAAATTCACAAACCACCTGCAACGCCCGTATCTCTGATGCAGAGTTTCAGGATTATTGCACGATTTCAGACGAGGCGGCAAATCTATTAAAATCAGCGTTTGAAACAATGGGGCTTTCTGCAAGAGCCTATAACCGCATTTTAAAGGTTGCTCGAACTATAGCTGATATGGCGGGCAGCGAAACGATAGAGATTACTCACGTTGCCGAGGCGGTACAGTACCGCAGCCTTGACCGTAAATATTGGACCAGATTATAAAAAAAGGGAAGACATTTGTCTTCCTTTTTTTGCAGTTAAAATATTTTATATCAATATTCATCCAAAAAATTGTGCTCGATTCCGTCTTTTTTATATGCGATTACCGCGTCAAGACTTACATTGTGCATACTGTTAAAAATATTCGCCTCAATATTCGGATTCGTTTTTTTTAGGCTTTGAATGAGCAGTTTTGTATCCATTCTCTTTGAAGGTGACGTTCCGTCTTCTCTGCAGGAGCTGCAAGTATCTGTAAAATGACAGGCACATTGAATGAAATGAAGATTATTATAATCACGCCACGCTTTGATATCGTCCTCGCGAACAAAATACATCGGTCTTATAAGCTCCATACCCTCATAGTTTTTGCTCTTAAGCTTAGGCATCATCGTCTGAATCTGACCGCCCCAAATCATGCTCATAAGTATTGTTTCGATAACGTCGTCGTAGTGATGACCGAGTGCAATTTTATTGCACCCTAATTCTTTAGCTTTTTTATATAGATAACCTCTCCTCATTCTCGCACAAAGATAGCACGGGTTTTT
>JAFLSL010000311.1 GCA_022510985.1 Ruminococcus sp.
GAAAGACTATGTTTTTATCTATGAATTGGATTTCGGATTTTGTTGACTTAAGCGGTCTTGACAAGGTAGAGCTTATTCATAAATTCTCCTTATCGACAGCCGAGGTTGAAAACGAAATTTTTTACAAGGGAAGTAATTTAAGCGGAGTTGTTGTTGCTGAGATTAAGTCGATACTCGACCACCCCGAAAGCAAAAAACTCCATCTTTTACAAGTTGATATCGGCGAGGATGAACTGGTTGACGTTGTATGCGGTGCACCTAACGTAAAGGTGGGACTTAAGACAGCTTTTGCAAAGGTCGGTGCAAAAATCGGCGAGATTACAATTACTCCGAGAAAGCTTGCAGGATATGATTCAAACGGTATGTGCTGTTCCGAGGCTGAAATAGGAATAAGCGACGACAACTCGGGAATTATGGAAATTACCGACGACGTTAAAAACGGTACAGACCTCAAGGATATTTACGAAATTGACGATATTGTTTTTGAGGTTGACAACAAATCACTTACAAACCGCCCTGACCTTTGGGGACATTACGGAATTGCACGCGAATTTGCGGCATTATCGGGCAGACCGCTTAAGGCACTTGACACCGATAATTTAAGTGAATATGACGGACTTAAAAAGATTGATATGAAAATCGAGGATCCGCTTTGCTACAGATATTCTTGCTTGCAGGTTGAAAACATCAAGAGAAGTGTAAGTCCCGTTAATATGAGAATACGTCTTTATTACTGCGGAATGAGAGCAATTAACTTCCTCGCTGACCTTACAAACTACCTTATGCTTGAGATGGGTCAGCCGATGCACGCTTTCGATTCGAGAAAGGTCGAAAAAATCAGAATCAAGCGTTTTGATGAGCCTTTTACCTTTAAAACACTGGACGGCGTTGACAGAAATATTGACGAAAATACGCTTATGATTTGCAACGATAATACACCTGTTGCGATTGCGGGTATTATGGGCGGACTTGATTCGGAAATTGTTGAGGATACTACAACTCTCACACTCGAATCAGCTACCTTTGACGCGGCATCAATTCGTAAATCGACCGTAAGACTTGCTCACAGAACGGACGCATCTATGCGTTACGAAAAGTCACTTGACCCCGAAATGACAGACGTTGCTATTGCACGTTTTGTAAAGCTGCTTAAAGAGTATGACAACGGTATTCAGGTTGTAAGCTCGCTTACTGACGAGTACGCTTTTAAATATGACGATGTGACACTTTCGTTTGACAAAGCGTTTGTTGACAAATACACAGGTATCGAAATTTCAGACGATGAAATTATAAAAACCTTAACCTCTTTAGGCTTTAAAGCAGAACTTAACGGTACAGAATTCAAGGTAGACGTTCCGTCCTGGAGAGCTACAAAGGACGTTACGATTAAGGCTGATATTATCGAGGAAATTACCAGAATTTACGGCTATGATAACTTTGAAATTAACACAACACGCTCACCGCTTTATCCTGTACGAAGGGATCAGGTTAAAAGTGACTAGGAAAAAATCAAGGATATCTTAGTTAAGAAATATAATCTACACGAGCTTCACTCATACGTTTGGGCTTATAATGACGAGCAAAAGGCTCTCGGTATTCCTGTTGAAGAAAACATCAAGCTTGCAAATGCAACAAACCCAAATATTGAAACTATCAGACGTTCGATTATTCCGACACAGCTTTGTCAGGTTAAGTCTAATATCGGCTATGCTCCGAGCTACGGTATCTTTGAGGTCGGCAGAGTTGTTGAGGGCATTGATGAAAACAATCTTTGTATAGAAAAGAAAAAGCTTGCGATTACTCTTTACAGTAAAGTTGACAATGTTAAGACACTCTACTTTA
>JAFLSL010000312.1 GCA_022510985.1 Ruminococcus sp.
CCCTCAACTATGCCGCGTATTTTGCGGAGATTTACAGAAGCGGTATTGAGGCTGTGCCGAAAGGACAGTACGAGGCGTCAAAGGTTCTCGGCTATTCAAGAAGTCAGACCTTTATGAAAATTGTCTTTCCGCAAATGGTACGCCATATTCTGCCGCCTGTTACAAACGAGATTATAACTCTTGTTAAGGATACATCCCTTGCATTCGCGATTGCGTTTGTAGAAATGTTTACAATGGCAAAACAGCTCTCAGCTGCCCAAAGCAATATTATGCCTTTGTTTGTTGCGGGTTTATTCTACTATATTTTCAATCTCATCGTCTCCTTCGTTATGGGCAGAATTGAGAAGAAAATGAACTATTATCAGAAGTAGGAGGTGTGTCGATGAAACTGCTTGAGATTAATAATATTAAAAAATCGTTTGACGACCTCGAGGTCTTAAAGGATATTTCCATTTCCGTTGAGGAAGGCGAGGTTGTATCTATCTTAGGACCTTCGGGCAGCGGAAAATCCACGTTGTTACGATGTGCAACAATGCTCGAAACTATGAATGCAGGCACACTCTCATACTGTGGAGAAAGTGCTGTGCAAGAGATTGACGGAAAATCTGTTTATGCTCCAAAATCCAAACTTAAAAAAATTCAGAATTACTTTGGACTGGTTTTCCAGAATTTTAACCTATTTCCGCATTATACAGTCTTAAAAAATATCATTGACGCACCCGTACATATCCAAAAGCGTGATAAAAAAGAGGTAAAGAAAGAGGCATTAGAGCTGCTCGAACAGATGGGAATAGCTGATAAGGCTGACTATTATCCGTGCCAGCTTTCAGGCGGTCAGCAGCAGCGTGTTGCTATTGCGAGAGCACTCGCTATGAACCCGAAAATTCTTTTTTTTGACGAGCCTACAAGTGCACTTGACCCCGAGCTTACCTCTGAGATTTTGAAGGTTTTAAGATTGCTCGCAAGCCAAAAAATGACTATGGTTATCGTTACACACGAAATTGATTTTGCACGCAATGTGTCCGACAGAGTTGTTTTTATGGACGAGGGTTATATTGTAGAGCAGGGTAGACCTGAGGACGTTATTGATAATCCCGAAAACGACAGAGTTAAGGCTTTCCTCAATAAGGTGAAAAATAATTAAATCTACATTTAAATTATAAAACCGGACAAGTTTAAATCTTGTCCGGTTTTATTGTTATTTATCGGGGAATATAATAATCTGGGAGTAGTTATGAAAAAGAATATCCGATATAAAAGATTTAAATTTCTCTTAAAGAAAAATACAAATGATAATATTCCTGCGATTGCGGCACAGTCGGCGTTCTTTATGTTGCTTTCAATTGTGCCTTCTCTTATGTTTACCTTTGCGATTTTATCGTTTTTTAATATTCCGCGAGAAATGTTTGATACCTATTTAAAAAGTGCTTTGACGAATGAATTCGCCTTATATTTCAAAAGTTTCATAGAAACCGCTTATGACAACTCCGTCGGTATAGCCTTTACGACTATTATTCTTGCACTTTGGTCTGCGGGCAAGGGTATTTACTCAATTACCGAGGGTATAAACAGGATATACAGGATTAAAAGTCGCAATTTTTGGTTTGTAAAAAGACTGTACGCAATGGGATACACACTGATAATGTTTATTGTAATGTTTATTGCGACGGGGGTATTAGTTGTCAGCGGAATTTTTGACGAGATTATCAAGCCGCATATTGAAAACCTTCCGTACGTTATCGAGTTGTTGTATACGCTGAGATATTTTGTCGCGTTTGTTGTTATAGTACTTCTTATGAGTCTTGCATTAAAGTTTTATTTATGGCATAAG
>JAFLSL010000313.1 GCA_022510985.1 Ruminococcus sp.
AAAAGTGTGTACATTTGCAGTGAATGTGGATATGAAAGTCCGAAATGGTACGGAAAATGTCCCGGTTGCGAAAACTGGAACACAATGAACGAGGAAATTAAAGAAACTATAAAAAACTCTTCTGCTGTAAAAAAGCGTGTTTCTTCATACTCTAAACCCATTTCTATTAATGAGATTTCCACAGAAGATGAACAAAGATTTGACACAGGCTTTTCTGAGCTTAACAGAGTTTTGGGCGGAGGAATTGTAAAGGGCAGTTTAGTGCTGCTAGGCGGTGATCCGGGAATCGGTAAATCAACAATTCTAATGCAGATTTGCCGTAATTTAAGCACATTGAATATCCTCTATGTCTCAGGCGAGGAGTCAAAACGTCAGCTTAAACTCCGTGCGGACAGGCTTAAAGTTGAAAACAACAACCTTCAGATTATGACTGAAACTGATGTCGAGCTTGTCTGTGAAGAAATCAAAAATCAAAAACCCGATTTAGTTATGATAGATTCTATCCAGACTATGATGATAAAAGAATTAACTTCTTCGGCAGGAAGTATAACTCAAGTGCGTGAAAGCACAAATCTTATAATGCACACAGCTAAGGATTTTGATACGCCGGTAATCGTCGTTGGTCATGTAAACAAAGAAGGCTCTATTGCAGGTCCAAAAGTTCTTGAACACATTGTAGATACTGTTCTTTATTTTGAAGGAGACAAGCAAATGTCTTGCAGAATTTTAAGAGCAGTAAAAAACCGTTTTGGTTCAACGAACGAAATCGGTGTTTTTGAAATGACTGATACGGGCTTAAAGGAAGTCGAAAACCCGTCGCAAATGATGCTATCCGGCAGACCTAAGGGAGTTTCGGGAACATGCGTTACCTGTTCGCTCGAAGGAACACGCCCGATTTTAACGGAAATTCAAGGTCTTGCAACTCAATCATCTTATGGAAATCCACGAAGAATGTCCACAGGCTTTGATTACAACAGACTTTCAATGCTCCTTGCAGTTCTTGAAAAACGTGCCGGTTATTATTTCAATAATATGGACGCTTATGTTAATATTGTAGGCGGACTGAGAATTGATGAACCTGCAGTAGATTTAGCTATATGTATGGCACTTATAAGCAGCTTAAAAGATACACCTATCAGAGAGGACGCTGTTGCTTTCGGGGAAATCGGTTTAGCAGGAGAAATTCGCTCAATATCACAAGCAGAACAACGAGTCAACGAAGCAGTAAGGCTAGGCTTTAATAAGGTGGTTTTACCTTATCACAACGCTAAAAACATCGCATGTAATGATGCCGAAATAATAGGTGTTCGCAACTTAAGACAAGCATTTGAGGCACTTAGTGAGTAACATTATACTTTCAAACGAAAATAAAAAGATTATAAATTCACTTAAAAATCTTGGATTTAATCTTATTTTTTCCGAAGAAAAACGAAATCTTCTATCGTTTGAAAGAAAACATGCTGATATGCAATGTCTTAAAATCGAAGATACATTTTTTGTTCTTAAGAGTTGCAAACATATTATTGATAAACTGCAAATTCTTGATAAAAAGGTTATTGAAACTGATAAGGATATAAAAGGAATATATCCTGAAAACGTTCTTTTAAATGCTGTTTATATAGATAGTAAGCTTTATTGCAAAGAGGAATCGCTTGATTTTGCTGTAAAAAAATACTGTAAAAATAATAATATTGAAATTGTAAATATAAATCAAGGATACACGAAATGCTCAACAGCAGTTTTCGGCGACTGTTTTATAACCGCTGATAAAGGAATTTTTAAGGCAATTAGCGAGAATGGGGTA
>JAFLSL010000314.1 GCA_022510985.1 Ruminococcus sp.
TCGCAAGAGCGATACCCATTTTCTCCTGACCTGCCTTTGTCTTAGGCTCGATAGCTACACGGATAACGGGATCCGGGAACTCCATAGACTCAAGAATTACAGGATGATCCTCGTCACAGAGTGTGTCACCTGTTGTAGTATTTTTAAGACCAACGGCAGCTGCAATATCACCTGAATATACGATATCAAGGTCTTTTCTGTCGTTAGCGTGCATCTGAAGAATACGTCCGATTCTTTCGCGGTTGCCCTTAACAGAGTTGTAAACTGCGGAACCCTTTGCAAGAGTACCGGAGTAAACTCTGAAGAAGCAAAGCTTACCTACGAACGGGTCGGTAGCAATCTTGAATGCTAAAGCCGAGAACGGCTCGTCATCGGAAGAAGGTCTTTCAACCTCTTCGTTTGTGTCGGGATCAACACCCTTAATTGCGGGAACGTCTACAGGAGACGGCATATAATCTACAATTGCGTCGAGAAGTTTCTGAACGCCCTTGTTACGATAGGAAGTACCGCAAGTTACGGGAACCATTGTGTTCTCGATTGTGCATTTACGGATTGTAGCCTTAATCTCTTCTTCTGAAAGCTCCTCGCCTGAGAAATACTTCTCCATAAGCTCCTCGTCCTGCTCTGCAACAGCCTCGATAAGCTCATCACGGTATTTCTGTGCTAATTCCTTCATATCCTCGGGGATTTCTTCTTCTCTCATATCTTTACCGAGATCGTCATAGTAAACCTCAGCCTTCATAGATACGAGGTCGATAATTCCCTTAAAGGTATCCTCTACACCAATCGGAAGCTGAATCGGAACAGCGTTACATTTAAGTCTGTCCTTCATCATCTGAACAACTCTGTAGAAGTCCGCACCCATGATGTCCATTTTGTTTACATAAACCATTCTCGGAACACCATAGTTATCAGCCTGACGCCATACTGTCTCTGACTGAGGCTCAACGCCGCCCTTAGCACAGAGAACTGTTACCGAGCCGTCAAGTACACGAAGTGAACGCTCAACCTCAACGGTGAAGTCAACGTGTCCGGGTGTATCGATAATATTAATTCTTACGTCTTTTTTATTACTGTCTTTCCAGAAACAAGTTGTAGCAGCGGAGGTAATTGTGATACCTCTCTCCTGCTCCTGTACCATCCAGTCCATCGTAGCACCGCCGTCGTGGGTTTCACCGATTTTATGGTTGATACCTGTGTAGAACAGGATTCTTTCTGTCGTTGTTGTTTTACCGGCATCGATGTGAGCCATGATACCGATGTTTCTGGTCTGTTCGAGTGATACTTGTCTTGACATAAAATATCCTCCTCTCAAATTACCATTTTAACATTACCATCTGTAATGTGCGAAAGCCTTATTAGCTTCAGCCATCTTATGAGTATCCTCACGCTTCTTGAACGCGGAACCTGTGCTGTTAATAGCGTCTAAGATTTCAGCTGCAAGTCTTTCTTTCATAGTTTTCTCGCTTCTAGCTCTCGAATAGGTTGTAATCCAACGAAGACCGAGTGTCTGACGTCTTGCGGGACGAACCTCAATCGGAACCTGATAAGTAGCACCGCCGACACGGCGAGCCTTTACCTCGAGTACAGGCATTACGTTCTCCATAGCCTGCTCAAAAACCTCTAACGGGTCTTTGCCTGTCTTTTCAGCAATAATATCGAATGCACCGTAAACGATTTTCTGGGCAACTCCCTTTTTACCGTCGAGCATAATATTGTTGATAAGACGAGTTACTAATTTTGAGTTATAAAGCGGATCAGGTAATA
>JAFLSL010000315.1 GCA_022510985.1 Ruminococcus sp.
ATATATTTAGTGTAAGTCCGACAGGCGAGGTAAAAATACTAAAATAAAAGAGTTTATATTTTGAATTGGCAAAAAGCTCCTTTATAGGGGCTTTTTTGCTTTATATAAAAATCATAAAAAAACAATAAGGCAAGGAGGAATAAAAATGCCTAATAAAAAAGAAACCACAACCCCTGAAAAAGCTGAGGCTAAAGAGAAGGCTACGAAAGCTAAAAAAAAGACTACAACAAAAAAGGCAGCCACTAAAAAAACTGCTTCAAAAAAGGCTACCACAAAAAAGGCTTTGACAAAAAAAGAAGAAGTATCAGAAGAAGTATTGGAAGATGTTATTGAAAACAAAGACGAGCTTATAGAAATTGAAAATGACATAAGCAAGATAGACATTGACGAAACTCAAATTGAAACATCTTCTCCAACTCCTAATGATACAAATGACACGATTAACGAGGATGATGAATTCGATGATGAAGCTCCGTATTTATCTCCTCGTATATATGTAGCTGACGAAGAAGAAACTGTCGCAAGTAATAACGACTTGTTAATGACACTTGCAAGATTGAGAACACATAATGTAGTTGTTCCGGTTGAGCTTGTAAGCTTTGAAACAACAAACAATACTTTATGTTTCGTAGGAAAGCTTCCTGAACCGTATGATGTTTTTGATATTCTCATACCGATTAAGAAACAATTCTACATACCTTCCGACAAAGAGTTCGCAACTATAGAGGAACGCGACAACAAGTTACTTGAAGATATATCAGCCTATTATCTAGGGGCTACCGTATATGTTTGTATTACAAGAGCTATACATAGTAAAAGATTTAATAAATACATCGTTTACGGCAGTCGTAAAAAAGGTATGGCAGTTCTTAAGCAGCGTTACTATGTAGATGGCGTATTTAACAGTAAGCTCCGAAAGAAACAAAGAGTTCACAACGGATTAATAGTTGAGAATTGCAACGTAACAAGAGTTTTGAAAGACTCTATCGAAGTGGAGGTCCTGGGGGTATCTACAAGAATACCAATTTGGGAGATTTCTTGGAAATATGTCCGAGAAGCAAATGAAATATTCTCAGTAGGTGACGTTACAGACGTTAAAGTAAAAAGTATTACCACTCATAAAGAAAAAAATTATACAACTCTTGAATGCTCGATAAAAGAAACAACAGAAAATCCAACATTGCCGATTTTGAAAAAGGCAGCGGAAAGAAAAAGTCGCTCCGTAGGAGTAGTTGTAGGTGCAAAGGCTGACAGATGTTTCTATAAGATATGGGCTAAAGAAGGATATAACGCTATAGCTCTTTCCCAAAAAACATCAGGAACATTTGTAGAAGAATTGAAAAGACCTGACTTAAATAAGAAAGCAGTCATAGGTTCTGTGGTAGAATTTCGTCCTTTGGGAATAAACCCGAGAGATCCATCAACTATGATGGTACATATCCAAAGAGTAATTAAATAAATAACAAACAGATAATCATTCTCATTATACGTCATATTTATTGCTCCTTTCGTTCTTAGAGCCGATACAGTTTTTGTGTCGGCTCTAAAATCAATACCTTTCAAAATACAAGGTGATAATAATGAATATTAAAAAATATATAAATCAAGAAAATAAGAGTAAAGCAAAAGACAGCTTAAACGATTTTTTAAAACACCGCATAGAAGAAGTCAGAGCTTTACTTAAAAGAACTCCAAAGAAATACAAAATTATAGCAATAATCATAACTATACTTACTTTATGGTTA
>JAFLSL010000316.1 GCA_022510985.1 Ruminococcus sp.
TCTTTAACAGCAGCGATAATTCTCAGTCAGTTTCATTTGACGGAAGTTACGTTCAGCTTGCTAATGAAACGACAGCGGGAATGGAAAGCCTCGCTAATGTAAGCGGAAAAATCTCCGTCGCTGCAAAATCCGCTGCAATCCTCGTTTCTAAAGAAGGCTATGTTGCCTCCTCAAAAACACCCGAAAACGGGAAGGTTATCGTACGCTATTATAACGGTAATAATGTTTTCAAGAGCTATGTTGTAAACGGAGAAAAAGGCTCTGAATTCGACATAAAACCTCTCGATTCCGTTTTGATGAATTATAATATCAAAAAAACCGAGGGTTCTTCAGGTGCTTTCAGTGATTCTGTCCGTTATTGTAATTTCTATTGCGAAAAGTACAGCGGTTCGTATTCGAGCGTTACTATTAATTTTATCGATGATGAAACCGAAAAAAATATAACGGATTCAATCGTTATGACAAACCGTATAGGTCAGCCTTATACAACCTTAGAAATTCCGCCCGTTGACGGCTATGCTCTGAATCTCGATAAACTTCCGAAAAACGGTTGCGGAGTATTTCCCGATAAAAATACAGTAGTAAATTATCGCTATTCTAAAAACTCCGGAGATAACAAAACCTGCAGTGTTAATATAATTTATATGTCATCGGACGGAAAGGTTCTCGGAACCGATACTCTGTCGGGTGATAACGGGACGGAATATAAAACAGGAACAATAGAATTTGAAAACTATGAACTTTCGGTAATTCCTGACAACAGCGGCGGAACCTATACCGATGCGGTACAGAATGTTCTCTATATTTATAGTCCGGTTTCGTTTGCGTCATACCTTCCGATCGTGCTGATTATTTCTCTGTTTGTTATTGCTGTAGCGATATTCTCATTCGTATATTATAAACGTCAGAAATCTTTTCTTATGAAAAGTATTGATATTTCATAAATAGTAAATTTTACCTGTTTATCAGGTTTTAAAGGAGGAAATAAATATGGCAAAAAAATTTTTGTCAACATTACTCTGCGTTTTGCTTTTAGCTTCATCCGTTGTAATAGCTAACGCTGCAACAGTTAGCAAAAGCTCAACAGGTGCAGATACAAGCTACGCTGTAGCTTCTCATGAGCTGGATGAAAAATACGGCTACAACGAGAACGATCTCGGTGCAACCTATTCACCCGAATCAACAACATTTAAGGTTTGGGCACCCACAGCTACGGAAATCAGCGTAAATCTTTTCGCTACAGGCAGCGACAGCGAAAAAGGTGCTAAAAACCTCGGTACAACTAAGCTTGAAAAAGTTTGTTCGGATCCTGAGGATGAGTCAACCTTTACAGGTGTTTGGTCTGCTACAATCGACGGCGATTTAAAGAATAAGTATTATACTTATAAGATTACCGCAAAGAATGTAACAGGCACAAAGACAACAACAAAAGAAACCGCTGACGTTTATTCTATCGCAACAGGTGTAAACGGAAGTCGTTCAATGATTTGTGATCTTGACGATACCGATCCTGAAGGTTGGGATAAAGATACCCACGTTCTCTTTGACAGAAATACCCAGAGTTCCGTATGGGAAGTTCACGTAAAAGACTTCTCCTATGACAAGAATTCCGGTGTGTCCGACGCTAACCGCGGAAAGTATCTTGCTTTTACAGAAACAGGTACAACCTTAGACGGCGAGGGTAAAATCGCAACTTGTATTGATTATCTTAAGGAATTAGGTTTTTCCACAGTTCATA
>JAFLSL010000317.1 GCA_022510985.1 Ruminococcus sp.
GAACTTAAGGAATTCTTAATCGGTAAGGGCAAAACCTTTATTTCTGAAACCGATACCGAGGTTGTGGCTCAGCTTCTCGATTATTACTATGACGGCGACCCTATCACTACTATCGACAAGGTAATGGGTGAGGTTTCAGGCTCATTTGCACTCGGAATAATGTTCTCTGATTTTTCGGATAGAATTTACGCCGTTAGACGTGAAAGTCCGCTTATCGTAGGGGTTTCAGACGGTGAAAGCTTTATCGCGTCTGATGTTACCGCGATTTTGCAGTATACAAAGAATTACTATCTTTTAGAGCACGATGAAATTGCGACCTTAACCCGCGACAGCGTAAGCTTTGTTGATAAGCACTTAAATCCGATTGAAAAGGAACTAAAGGTTGCTGACTGGGACCGCGAGGCGGCTCAGAAATCGGGATATCCGCATTTTATGCTAAAAGAAATCAACGAGCAGCCAACAGCTATAAGCACAACAATAACTCCGAGAATTAAAGACGGACTTCCCAATCTTGAGGAGTGCGGTTTAACACTCGATATTTTAAAAGAGCTGAAGTCAATAACCGTTGTTGCCTGCGGAACAGCAATGCACGCGGGAATGGTAGGTAAATATGTTATCGAGGATATTGCTCGTGTCCCCGTAAATGTTGATATTGCGTCTGAATTCCGCTACAGAAATCCGATTATCGGCGAGGGCGACCTCGTGATTATAATTTCACAGTCGGGCGAGACCGCTGATTCACTTGCAGCACTCAGACTTGCAAAGGAACGCGGAGCAAAGGTGCTTGCTATTGTCAATGCAAAGGGCAGCTCCATTGCACGTGAGGCGGATATGGTAATCTATACTCTTGCAGGTCCTGAAATTGCCGTTGCCTCAACAAAAGCTTATATAACACAAATTTCGGTTATGTACCTGTTTGCTTTTGAGTTGGCTCTGGCTAAGGGTGCGGTAAGCGTTGACGAATGCAAAGAACTGACCGAATCTCTCCAAAAAATGCCTGATGCCGTTCAGTATGTAATTGACAGTGTAGACGAAATCTGTAAGTATGTAGGCTCACAGCTGATTACAGCCGATAGTCTGCTCTATATAGGACGCGGACTTGACTATGCTCTCTCAATGGAAGGCTCCCTAAAGCTAAAGGAAGTTTCATATATTCATTCCGAATCCTATGCTGCCGGCGAGCTTAAACACGGAACAATCTCGCTTATTGATAATGAAATGCCTGTAATTGCGGTTGCGACTCAACCTGATTTGATTGAGAAAACAATTTCCAACGTTGTTGAGGTTAAGTCAAGAGGAGCGAATGTAATTTTAGTTTGCACCGATGACTGTGCAAACAGGGTTAAGAAGGGAATTGCGGATTATAAGATAATAATTCCTCATATTAAAGAGATTCTTATGCCCATTACGGCGGTTGTTCCGCTCCAGATTCTTGCGTATTATACTTCCATAAACCGTGGGAATAATCCTGACCAACCCCGAAATCTCGCTAAGTCGGTAACGGTTGAATAAAATTTGGTTAATAATAAATCGGTCGGGTAGACATCACCAGCTGTCTACCCGACCTTATTTTACTTTATAGGAAACTGCTCCGTAATACACTACAGAACTTAACGTAAATTATGTTTTAAAAAGAGATATTATCAAACTCCTATAAAGCAAAAAATAATTTGTATTCTCCGCTCAGTTTCTGCTTCGCAGAACGAGCGATGAGT
>JAFLSL010000318.1 GCA_022510985.1 Ruminococcus sp.
TGAAAACGCGGGCACATATCCCTGTTCCTGCCGAAGTTGCATATCCTCGGCACGAATATGTAGTCGCACTGTCCGACAAGCTCGCTCACGTGACCGAAGTACACCTTAAGCGACAGACACGCCTCGTCAATGGTGATCGACATACCCTTTTCGGCAATGCGGTGAGTTGTCGGCTCGCTGACGCGGATTTCGGCTCCGAGCTTCTCAAAAAAAGTTTTCCAGAGGGTCTCATAGCGATAATAAAGCATACCTCTTGGTATTCCGATTGTTGTATTCATAAAACGTAAACTCCTACATTAGTTCTTTGCAAAAAAGGCTACCGCGATAGCGCCGGGACCGGCGTGTGTGCTGATGGTGCTGCCAATCATAGTAATAGGTAGGGATTCCAAATGCTCATCCCACAGTGCACTGCTATTGTCTATGTACCCCTTTAAAAGTGCATCATCTGTGCCGGAATAAGCTAACATAACAGGCATGTCGAAGTCCACTCCGCCTTTTTTATCTATAAACTCAGTGAGCATATTATTGCCTTGACGAGAGCCTCTTGCCTTGCCCAGCACCTTAATTTCTCCGTCCTCCACACAGATGACAGGTTTTATATTCAACAAAGTTCCTGCAAAGCCTGCTGTTTTGGAGAGTCGTCCGCCGCGCACAAGATATTCTAACGTGTCTACCCTTGCGAGCAGACAGATACGCGACTTTACCCGCTCCAGTTCCTTGGCTATCTCGCACGCGGTAAGTCCTTGGTCACGCAGGCGTATCGCATAGCGAAGCAGAATGTTCTGCCCTATCGTAACGTTTCCGCTGTCCACGACCCATACTTTGCCGTTAAACTCCGCTGCCGCGATAGCGGCACTTTGTACAGTACCGGAAAGCTTTCCCGCGAGGGTGATAATTACCGCCTCATCTTCGGCGTCTACAATCGGGCTGAGAGCCTCGGTAAATTCGATTGGTGATATTTGACTTGTAGTGGGAAGTTCATCGCAGCTTTCAAGCTTCTCGTAAAATTCCTCGGTGGTAATGGTGACGCCGTCCAAATACTCCACGCCGTCTATTAAATTTTTCATCGGCAGAATGATAACACCCTGTTCTTTTGCCTCGCTTTGCGTCATATCGCAAGCAGAGTCACTGATGATTTTTACGCTCATTGTCTATCGTCTCCTATTTTCGGTTATCTTTAATCGTCAGCGGGTTAGGTGCTAATTGCTTCCAGCCTACCCGATATGATACTTAAACTGCGGTACAACGAAATCCGCTCCTCCTCCGTGAGTCCCATACTGATTTCTCCGAATACCGAGTCAATCTTATCAGCAATTTTTTTGCCCACTTCTTTTCCCTTTTCCGTCAAGGTGAGCAGGCTCTTATATCTTTTGGCGGATTTAGAGTCGCAGGTAATATATCCGTTATTCTCAAGATAACCAAGAGAACGCGAAATCGTTGCTTTATCCTCCTCGCACCGCTCGCAAAGGTCGGTTGCGGTCAGACCATTGAATGAATAAAGATAATACAGGCAGGATATGTGCGAGCTGCGAAGATTGTAAGCTGCCATCTCCTGGTTTTTAATTTTTCTGATATTTCGGCTGATTTTTGCAATCAACACTGTAAAAGCTTCAAAACGGTCCTTCATATTTATTCCCTTTCTACCTGTTGAAATTTCAACAAACGTAAAGTATTATATCACCAACTTGTTGAAGTGTCAACAAGTTGTGCA
>JAFLSL010000319.1 GCA_022510985.1 Ruminococcus sp.
CGTAGTTGCATTTCGGGATTGTTGTGCCGTCAGTAGGATTTTTGAAAATCAGCTTTGCCCTGACCGCTGCGTCCATAATCTCGTGCAGGAGCATATGCACACCTCTTACCGTTGTGTCCGACAATAATTTATCCTTGCCCGCAGACCTTGACTTTGTCCTTTTCAGTTTGTTATAGAATCTTTGGACGTCATTTCGTGTTATGAACCTCAAGGGCTTTTCGCCGAGCGCGGGACGGATATGATTTTTGATGCAGTTGTTGTATACGCTGACCGTATTTGGTCGCAAAGTCGGCACGGCGTACTCGTCAAGCCAGCGTTCCATCCATTCGCCGAGAGTGATGTTGCTGCCCTCGGAAAAATCAACACCTCGGTACTCCTCTATCATAGCGTGGAGCCTTGGCATAAGCTCCTTCTGAGTTTTTGCGAACACTGATTTGTAGATAGGAGAGCCGTCATTTTTATGGCCGATAACTATACGCCCTTCCCAACGCCCGTCAGTTCTCTTGCGGACAGTTCCGTCACCGTCAGGTCTTTTTCTTGACATCGAATCACCTCTTTCAGCAACACACAATACCACAGATTGATTTTTATATCCAGACCAAATTGAAACTTAAATTTTAATGTGATAGAATATATTAGGAAGTTAATTTGCCACTTATAAGAGTAGAATTTAATAGGGTTTAATTATGATTAAGAAACTATATCCAAACGGAAAGACAAAAGCGTTTAATGTAACATATGATGACGGAGTGTTGCAGGACATTCGCTTTGTTGAGCTTTTGAACAAGTACAATTTAAAAGGCACGTTCAATCTCAACTCTCAGCTTATGGAAGAGGAGTTTGAGTGGACACACGAGAATGGTATGGTAGTCAAACGTCTTGCGAAAGATAAAGTTCTTTCGCTTTATGACGGACACGAAGTTGCAAGCCACACCCTTACTCACCCGTATATGGACAATCTCTCAAGAGAAGAAGTTTTGCACGAACTTAAAACCGACAAGGTTAATCTTGAGAAGTTATTCGGCAAAGAAATCAAAGGCTTTGCTGCTCCGTTTGATTACTACAGCGAGCTGATTGAACGCTGCGTTAAAGAATGTGGATTTAAATACGCAAGGATTTCTGAGGAGAGCCGAACATTTACACCTCAAATCGACTACTACAAGTGGAGAGCAACGGTTTTTCATCTTGATTATAAGCTTGACGAATTGATAAACGATTTTCTGAATACAAACGAGGAGCTTGCGCTATTTCAGATTGTAGGTCACTCTTACGACCTCGACGTTGAAAACATATGGGAGCAAATCGAAAGCATTTTTAAGAAAATTGTCTCCGACAAAAATATTCTGCCGATGACAACCATTGAGATTATCGACTACCTCAAGGCTATGAGCCTTACTGAAATCAAAGGCAATCGTATAATAAACAACAGTGATATTAGTTTATGGTTTGATGTTGACGGAGAGATTATAGAAATTAAAGGTTGGTTAACTCCTACAATGAAGGAGGCCCCCTTTTATCACAAAGGTATCACTCCTCAAGAGTACGACGAGGAAAATAAATATCTACAGACTCATTATGACGATGTTTTAAATAGAAAATACCAACCTTTATGGAAGCAAAGGATTAACCAAAATAAACTTTGAGCAGGCGATTTTCCTGCTCATTTTTATAGCCTATCAATTCTGACAATTATAGGCATTGTCAAAAGAA
>JAFLSL010000032.1 GCA_022510985.1 Ruminococcus sp.
GATTTGGATAATGATTTATCCAATGATGATGAAGGTCGATTTTAAGAGTATAAAAAATGTCGGTAAAAATCCTAAGGGATTGTTTATAACCTGGATAACAAATTGGTTGATAAAGCCGTTTACAATGTATGGAATTGCAAGCCTGTTCTTCTTTGTGATATTCAAAGCGTTCATTACACCACAGCTTGCTACAGAATATCTTGCGGGAGCAGTTCTGCTCGGAGCAGCACCTTGTACTGCAATGGTGTTTGTATGGAGTTCGCTTACAAAGGGCAGTCCCGCTTATACTGTAGTTCAGGTTGCGACAAATGATTTAATTATACTTGTAGCTTTTATTCCGATAGTAAAGTTCCTGCTCGGGGTATCAAATGTAACCGTTCCTTGGGATACTTTGATTCTATCCGTTATTCTGTTCGTAGTAATTCCGCTTATAGGCGGTATGCTGACAAGATTTCTTGTAGTAAGAAAAAAAGGCACGAATTACTTTGAGAATACATTCGTAAAGAAGTTTGACGGAATTACAACAGTAGGATTACTTCTCACTTTGATTTTAATATTCTCTTTTCAAGGCGGAGTAATTCTTGAAAACCCGTTGCATATTATATTAATTGCTGTTCCGCTCATCTTGCAGACATTCCTGATTTTTGCGATAGCGTATTCAGCTTGCAAGCTCTTAAAGCTACCGCATAACATAGCAGCTCCGGCGGGAATGATAGGAGCGTCCAACTTCTTTGAACTTGCAGTAGCTGTTGCTATAGCCCTATTTGGTACAACTTCGCCCGCCGCTCTTGCTACAACGGTCGGCGTATTGACCGAGGTTCCCGTTATGCTGTTCCTTGTAAGGATTGCAAACCGTACTAAAAAACACTTTAAATAAAGAGGATCTATTTTGTATGTAGCCAATTTAATTATTCACTTATAATTTTTAATTGAAAAGCGGACGCAATTTGCGTCCGCTTTCATATCTTTAAATGATATTATTTTTTCTTGCCTCTGTAATCTACGTGCCAGAGATCCTTAGCGTATTCAAGGATAGCACGGTCAGAGCTGAATTTGCCTGCGTTAGCTACATTCATAAGGCACTTTCTGCCGAATTCAACTCTCTTGGAGTAATCAGCGTTAGCCTTAATCTTAGCGTCAACGTAGCTCTTCAAATCATAAAGTACGAAGTAGTGGTCGGGAGCGTGCCATGAAGCACCGTCAAGGAGTGCCTTATGAAGCTCTGCGAAGCTGCCTTCGCCCTGAGCATTTCCGTCGCTTACAGTACCGTCTACGAGTGTATCGATAACCTTCTTAATCTCAGGATCTGAGTTGTAGATTGCACGTGAGGAGTATGTATCCTTAATGCTCTCTACCTCTTCAACTCTTGCACCGAAGATATACTCGTTCTCAACGCCTGCCTGCTCAGCGATTTCGATATTCGCACCGTCCCAAGTACCGAGAGTAACAGCACCGTTAATCATAAACTTCATATTACCTGTACCGGATGCCTCTGTACCTGCGAGAGAAGTCTGCTCGGAAATATCAGCAGCAGTAACAATCTTCTCAGCGTAGCTTACGTTGTAGTTAGAGCAGTAAACAACCTGAAGCTTGTCCTTAGTGTCGGGGTCGTTGTTTACGAGGTTTGCGATTTCGTTGATGTACTTAATAATAGCCTTTGCACGAGCGTAGCCGGGAGCCGCCTTTGCACCGAAGATAAAGCAGGTCGGGTTCCAATTCTTAAGCTCGCCGTTCTTGATCTTTAAGTAAATCATCATAATTGAGAAAGCGTTGATGAGCTGTCTTTTATACTCGTGAAGACGCTTAACCTGAACGTCAAAAATCATAGTGGGATCAACGTCAACGCCGTCCATCTTCTTGATATAAGCGGCAAGCTCTTTCTTCTTCTTAGCTTTAATCTTGTTGAACTTCTTAACTGTATCATCGTCCATCATTTTGTTAAGCTTAGAAAGCTTGCTCAAATCTTTGAGCCAGCCGTCGCCAACACGCTCGGTGATGAAGTCTGAAAGCTCAGGGTTACAAAGTCCGAGCCATCTTCTCTGGGTAATACCGTTAGTCTTGTTCTGGAAACGCTCGGGATAAACCTGATACCAATCCTTAAGAACGTCAGCCTTAAGAATTTCTGTATGAATCTGAGCAACACCGTTTACATATGTTGAAACATAAGTAGCAAGTCTTGCCATATGAACTGTGTTGTTGTCAACAATTCTCATTCTTGCCTTCATTTCCTCGCTGATACCCATAGCGGAAAGCTCTTCCTGGAGCTTATTAGCGATAAGGCAGATGATATGATAAATCTCGGGAACAACGTCCATCATAAGGTCAGCGTGCCATTTCTCGAGTGCCTCTGAGAGAACTGTGTGGTTAGTGTAGGAGCAGGTTTTACGAGCAATTTCAAATGCCTCGTCAAAGCTTAAACCGTCGTTCATAAGAAGTCTTACGAGCTCAGGGATAGCGGATACGGGGTGAGTATCGTTGAGCTGGAACGCATAGTCTGTTGCAAAGTGGCTGAAATCATCGCCGTACTTTTCCTTATAATTTCTCATAATATCCTGTAAGGATGCGGAGCAGAAGAAATACTGCTGCTTAAGTCTTAAAACCTTACCCTCATATGAGTTATCGTTAGGATAAAGAACACGTGAGATATTTTCAGCGTCATTCTTAGCCTTAACAGCACTGTCATAGTGAGTGTTGTTAAACTCGTTGAAGTCAAAGTCCTCAACAGCCTCTGCCTGCCAAAGGCGGAGAGTGTTGATATTCTTTGTGCCGTAGCCGATAACAGCCATATCGTAAGGAACAGCCTTAACTGTCTGACCCTTGAACTCAACCTCAACAGCCTGATCCTCGCGGCGAATGCACCACGGATCCTCGAATTTCTGCCAATCGTCAGCGGTTTCTACCTGATAGCCGTTTTCAATAAGCTGCTTAAAGAGACCGTATTTATAGCGGATTCCGTAACCGTCAAGCGGAACTTCCTGTGTAGCCGCTGAATCGAGATAGCAGGCTGCAAGTCTTCCGAGACCGCCGTTACCGAGAGCCGCGTCGTCAATTTCTTCAAATACATTGATGTCAATACCCTTTTTCTTGAGCATAGCCTTAGTTTCGTCTAAGATACCGAGGCAGTAAAGGTTGTTGTACATCATACGTCCCATAAGGAACTCCGCGGAGAAGTAGTAAGCTCTTCTGCCGCTTGCGTGCTTTTTCTTACTTTTTGCCCAATTTTCAGCAATCTCGGTCTGTACAACTTTACCGAGAGCGTTGTGAAGCTGAGCAGGTGTCAGGTTTTCCGGCTTCTCACAATAGAGAGCCTGTGAAGTAAGTTTGAGTTCGTCCATTAGATTACCCATAGTGTTAATCCTCCATTCGTCCGTATGTATCGGACATCCATAATAATCTTTCTGCAAGTTTGTCTGTAAGAGCGTCAGCGTCAATTCTCCATACCCAGTTACCGCCTAAGGTAGAGGGAATGTTCATTCGAGCCTCGCTGCCAAGACCGAGAATATCCTGCATCTGTATAACCGCATAGTCAGCTTTACTTTCGTAGGCTGTGCGGATTAATCCCCAGTTAAATTCCTCGCCGTCGCCGATTTTGCAATAATCTCTGGCACACTGAATTTCTTCAGGCTTAGCTTCGCTGTACCAGCCCATAACGGTATCGTTATCGTGAGTACCTGTGTAAACAACGCAGTTGCCGTCGCCGTAGTTGTGCGGGAGGAAGTCGTTCTCGTCATCGCCGTCAAACGCAAACTCAAGAACCTTCATACCCGGATAACCGCTGTCCTTAAGGAGTTCATAAACTCCGTCGGAAAGGTCTCCGAGGTCCTCGGCTACAATCGGAATATCTCCGATAGCCTCTTTCATTTTATCGAAGAAGTCCATTCCCGGACCGTCCATCCAATCGCCGTTAATCGCATTTTCCGCGGGATACGGAATAGCATAGAAATCGTTGAACGCACGGAAGTGGTCAATTCTTGTGATATCATATAAATTAGCAGCAGCTGCAATACGGTTAAACCACCATACATAGTCGGTTTCCTTAAGATACTGCCAATCGTAAAGCGGGTTGCCCCAAAGCTGTCCTGTCTCTGAGAAATAATCGGGAGGACATCCTGCAACGCAGACGGGAGAGTTCTCCTCATCGAGCCAGAAAACATCGGGATTTGCCCAAGTATCGGCACTGTCCATAGCAACGTAGATAGGCATATCTCCGAGGATTTGAATTCCTAAGTCGTTAACATACTCGCGGAAATCGTACCACTGCTCATAGAACTTGAACTGAACCCATTTCCAGAAGTCAATATCGTCAGCAAGCTTTTTCTTATACTTTCTTATGGCAGCAGGCTTACGCATTTTGATAGCTTCGTCGGGCCACTCTGTCCACGCCGACATATCAAAGCTCTTTTTAACCGCCATATAAAGAGCATAGTCATCAAGCCAATGCTTGTTATCGTTTTTGAACTCCTCAAAAACGTCAAGCTCATAATCTTCTATGTAGGTTTCATAAGCTTTCTTTAAAACCACAAAACGGTTGTTGTAAATTTTCTCGTAATCGACCTCATTCGGGTTATCGCCCCAGTCGATAGCGTCGAGCTGTTCTTTGGAAACAAGCTCCTCCTCAACCAAGGTATCGAGGTCAATCATATACGGGTTACCTGCATAAGTTGAGAACGACTGATACGGTGAGTCACCGTAGCTTGTCGGACCTGCGGGAAGAATCTGCCATATCTTCTGACCGGATTTTGCGAGGAAGTCTGCAAATTCTCTTGCCTCTTTTCCGATTGTTCCGATACCGTAAGGTGACGGAAGCGAGGTAATCGGCATTAAAATTCCTGCAACTCTTGCCATAATTTCAACTCCCTTCAGCGTTGAATGTTAATTTTTAAAGTTCATTTTTCGGGAAACCAGCGTATCCCATAATAGCAGTCTAATTCTAACATATAAATGAAAATTTATCAATACCTTTTTACTTTATTCAACAAATTTAGTACGCACAAATTATAGTTAAATTTACACTTATAAATTTAAATCTGCTTTAACAAAAAGTAAAGTGCCGCATCACTTGCGAGCTTTCTTATATTCTCTCGGCTTTTATCCTGAATGTCTGAGAAATTTGCTTTTATAATCTCGACCTCTTTTCCCGCAACCGCTATATACACTAAACCCACGGGTTTTTCGGGAGTACCCCCTGTCGGGCCTGCGATACCTGTTGTGGAAACACCGAAATCGGAATTTCCGAGTGCCTTTACTCCGAGAGCCATCTGCTCGGCGGTTTCGGGAGAAACGGCTCCGAGCGTGTCGAGCGTTTCGTTCTTTACGCCGAGGATTTTATTTTTTATGCGGTTTGCGTACGAGCAAACTCCGCATTCAAACACACCGCTTGCTCCGCTGACCTCTGTAATACGCTTGCTCAGAAGTCCGCCTGTACAGCTTTCGGCTGTTGCAACCTTTTTATCTTTTTCGATTAACTTGCCTACAACAAGATTCTGCAATTCGTCAGCGTTTATATTTTCGTCACATAAAAGCTTTTTAAAGCTTTGAGCAGTTATTTCAGTCATAAAATCACCTCAGTTCATTTTAACACAATCAAAGCGGATATTGCAATATGAATGAAGTTTTGATAAAATAGTCATGGTGATAATATGCCTTGGTTTTTTACCGACGAAGAGATTAAAAACGAAAAATTTAATATAGACGGCGAAAACGCTCGCCATATCTCGAAAAGTCTTAGAATGAAAAGGGGCGAAAAATTGACACTAGTCAGTCCCTCAAAGACACAATTTGACTGCGAGATTGATAACATTTCAAACGAGCTTGTCGGCGTAAAAATCCTTGAGAAAAAGCCTTGTGAAAATGAACCTGAAACTCAGATTACGCTTTATCAGGCGTTACCTAAGAGCGACAAAATGGAATTTATAATTCAAAAATGCGTTGAGCTGGGTGTTTACAAAATCGTTCCGACAATTTCTTCGAGGTGCGTATCACGTCCCGACAAAAAGTCTCTCGAAAAAAAACTGGCTCGCTGGCAGAAAATCGCAAAGGAAGCCGCACAGCAGTCACGCCGTGGAATAATTCCCGAAATTTGCGAAGCCGTAAGCTTTAAGCAGGCTGTCGAAAACAGCAAAGAAAACGAACAAAATATAATCTTCTACGAGCTTGGCGGAGAAAGCATTAAAAATATAATAGAAAACAGCCGTCCGAAAAACATCGGAATTTTTATCGGCAGCGAAGGCGGTTTTGAGCAAAGCGAGGTCGACCTTGCACTCGAAAACGGTGCAAGAGTTGCAACGCTCGGAAAAAGGATTTTAAGAGCAGAAACCGCACCCTTAGCGGCACTTTCAATTATAATGTACGCACTCGGCGAAATGGATGATGACGCAAAAACGGCAGAGGAGTTTGAAAATGACAGGAATAATTTGTGCACTGAAAATTGAAGTAGACGGACTTAAACAGGCTATGGAAAGCCCGAGCGAAAAAACCGTTGCCGGACTTGATTTTATAAGCGGAAAAATAAATGATAAAGACGTTGTTCTGCTTGAATGCGGAATAGGCAAGGTCAACGCCGCAATCGGCACTCAGATTATGATAGACTACTACAAACCCGACGTTATCATAAATTCGGGTATCGCGGGAAGTCTTTCAAAGGAACTTAAAATCGGCGATATTGTAATCTCAAACGACTGCGTTGAACACGATATGAACGGCACTGCACTCGGTGATCCGAGGGGCGAAATCTGGTACACAGACGAACGGCGAATTGATATCCCTGCCGATAAAACTACCTACGAAAAGCTTTACAGCTGCTGCGACGGGCTGAGCGTCAACGTAAAAATCGGAAGAGTTGCAACGGGAGATATTTTTGTTTCTTCTATCAAACAACGTGAATTTATTGCAAATCAGTTCGATGCACTCTGCTGCGAAATGGAGGGCGGTGCGGTCGGTCACGTTTGCTACCGCAACAAAGTACCTTTCGCAATTATCAGGTCAATCAGCGACGACCTGACAAATAACGAGGGTATGGATTTTGAAAAATTCAGATTTTTAGCCGCAGAAAATTCCATTAAGGTTATGATAAACTTTTTAAATACATAATATAAAAGACAATTCAGTCGGGCAGATTTTACCTTCTGCCCGACTTTTCTTTGCTTTACCCCTACCGCTGCTTGACATTTTTTATATATGATTGTAAAATGTTATTCATAATGACATATTATGCAATTTTATAAAGGATTGGGGTATTTTTAATGCAGCTTACAGGTGCGGAAATTATTTGTGAATGTCTTATAGAGCAAGGCGTGGACACCGTTTTCGGCTATCCGGGCGGAGCGGCACTTAATACATATGATGCACTATACAAGTACAGTGACAAAATAAACCATATTTTAACCGCTCACGAGCAGGGTGCAGCTCACGCGGCTGACGGTTACGCAAGAGCAACGGGAAAAGTCGGAGTTTGTATGACAACTTCAGGTCCCGGAGCTACCAACACGGTAACAGGTATTGCAACCGCAAACATCGACAGTATTCCGATGGTAATTATTACGGGTAACGTAAATGTTGATTTGCTCGGACGCGACAGCTTTCAGGAAGTTGACATCGTTAATATAGTTAAGCCTATCACAAAGAAAAGCCTTCTCGTCAGAAAAATCGAGGAGTTAGTTCCGGCGATAAGAATGGCTTTCTTCCTTGCAAACGACGGAAGAAAGGGTCCCGTGCTTATCGACGTTCCTAAGGATATTACAGCTCAGACTACCGAATTTGAGCCTTTGACTCCTCCCGGGAGAAACACGGTAGAGGTAAACAACGCACAGAAAATCGCACATGCCGTTGAGCTTATCAACAACTCAAAGCACCCGATGATTTACGCAGGCGGCGGTATTATCAGTGCAAACGCATCCGAACAACTCCGTGAGTTTGCGGAGAAAATTGACGCTCCCGTATGTTGTTCTCTTATGGGACTTGGCTGTATTCCTGCAAGTCATCGCCTGAATATGGGTAATCTGGGAATGCACGGCGGCTACGAAACAGGTATGGCCACCGATAGATGCGACCTTATTATCGCTTGCGGAGCGAGATTTTCCGACCGAGTTGCAGGTGACCCGGAAAAATTCGGAGCACAGGCAAACATTATCCATATAGATATTGACGAAAATGAAATAGATAAGAATGTTAAGACCGACAACCACATTATCGGCGATATAAAGGATGTTCTTGAAATTCTGAACAGACGCGTAGACAAACTAGAGCATTCCGAGTGGCTCTCACAGCTTGAAATCTGGAAAACCGAGAAAAAAGCTCCAAAAGCTGCAAACTCTGAATATGTAATTGTAGAGGATATTTTAGAGGCGTTGAACAAGATTAAACGCCCCGAAGATATTATCGCAACCGACGTCGGACAACATCAGATGTGGGTTGCTCAATATTCAAAATTTGAAGAGCCGAGAACTCTGCTCACCTCAGGCGGTATGGGAACTATGGGATTCGGAATGGGTGCATCGATAGGTGCACAGAGTGCGTTCCCGAACAAAAAGGTTTTCCTCGTAACGGGTGACGGAAGTTTCCATATGAACTTAAATGAGCTTGTTACGCTCAAATCGTATAACCTGCCCGTAGTTGTACTCGTTATGAACAACCGCGTGCTGGGAATGGTTCGCCAGTGGCAGAAGCTTTTCTACGAAAACAGATTCTCCCAAACCGACCCGAAGCGTGCAACAGACTTCGTTA
>JAFLSL010000320.1 GCA_022510985.1 Ruminococcus sp.
GAAGAATATACTATTGAGAGATTTGACCCTCAGCTTTTTTGGAATTGCCAAAAGCTTGAAAAAGTTATCCTTCCAAATAAACTGAATGAAAAAGAATATTATAACTCAAGACTAGACAGAAGAATATCGGGAGGAAAATTAAGTGCTGATATGTTTAATGGCTGTAAAAGCTTAAAAGAAGTTACTTTACCCGATAATCTTGTTGAAATAGCCACTTGTGTATTTTATGGCTGTGAGTCTTTGGAGAGTATAACTGTTCCTGATGGTGTTCTTTGTGCAGACCACGACGCTTTCGCAGGTACAAAATTAAAGTATCTGACATTACCTAGTTCTTTAGAATATGTAAGCACAGATGAAATGAGTAAAGACACAATTATCATTTGTGATGCTGACAGTAAGATTTATGAGTTTCTCCAAAAGGAAAACGCAAAATATCCTGAATACGCTCATACTTTAGTTTCTACAAAAGATACAGACGTATTCGGTGATGTTAACAGGGATAATTGCTTTAACATTATAGACGTCAGCTTTTCTCAAAAGGTACTCGTAAAGAAAGTAGACATACAGTTCGCAAATGCAGATATGCTTGACTTTAACGGTGACGGAAAAATCAATATTACTGACGTGACTGCTATGCAGAGAGCTTTAGCAAAGATGTAAAAAATATATAAGCCCATAAATTAAACCGCTTAGAATTTTCTAGGCGGTTTTCTTATATATCTTTCAAAAAGGAGATTTTGAAAAAAATGAAATTAAAGAAAATTTTATCAATTCTTTTAGCTGTCATTATTTCAATGGCAGCTTTTGTTATTCCCATTTCAGCAGGAGCGGTTACAACTAAAAAGGTTGCAGTCACTCCTGCGTGGGAAGATGGTTCGCTCGATACTGAAAACGGAAAAGAGATAACAGGATATCACTGTTTTAGAACGGAATTTATTGATATCTCAGATTATAGCGAGGCTTCCTTTGCCCGTTTAAACGCACCTGATGGTAAAGTTTACGGCGGCTATGGTGCTTATTGGTATGACGAGAACAAAAACTATATTACATCAACTCGCATTTCTAATAACGGTCGTTATTACTCAAACCAAACACGTCCTGTTGAGGGAACATATATGAGGGTGGAGTATTATACAGATTATTCATTATCTGAACTTAACGATATTAATAACCTTCTCTCTATTACACTTAATTATACACCTCAACCGCTCATAGATACCACTCAGGTAGGCTCACTAAGAATTTATAAGTACGAGATGGACGATGTTTCTCTAGCAACTACACCGGGAACAGGTTACGAAACAGATAAATCAAATCTTCCCGAAAGTGCTAAACCTCTTGCAGGAGTAACGTTTACGATTAAAAAGGTTGCAGAAGTCAGCTCGCCATATTTTACAGCTGACGGAAAAGCACTTCCCACAGCCGCAGAAGCTAAGTCAATGACAGCTATCGGCTCACCCATCAGCAAAACAACTGACTCAACAGGTCTTGCCTTGTTTACAAATTTACCTTTAGGTATTTATCTTGTTCAGGAAACATCTTCTCCTTCACAGGTTACCGCTAAGGTGTCTGATTTTGTTGTTTCAATTCCAACGACATCAATTGATGGTGACGGCTGGAAGTACAATGTTACTGTAAATCCTAAGAACCAAACAAAATATCAGGAAATATCAGCCCTGAAAGTTGACTATTTAACAGGTGAGCCGAT
>JAFLSL010000321.1 GCA_022510985.1 Ruminococcus sp.
ACGGTTACTGAGGTAAGACTTAAATTTAAGGCCTTTGAATTATGGTCAATCTAATATTCTATTACTTATACTTCTTCACTCCAACAATCAGCTTTCCCTTTTTGTTGTTTCCGATAAATTCACAAATAGCAAATTTTCCGTATCCTCTTATTGAGAGAATATCGTCCGGCTTTAAAATATAACTTACATTTTTATTCTCAAAGTAATTTGTAAACACTTTGCCTGATAATAGTAAATTAGCTGTTTTTTCTCGTGAAAGATTTGTTATTGCAGCTACAACTACATCAAGTCGCATTGAACTCACTATAAAAGTTAAGGTTTCAATATCATCTTTAAAATCTATTTTGCAATCTGACTTATCGGAAATTCTTACTCCAACACGACCGATTTTAGATATCTGAGACTGAATATAATCTTTTATCTCATTCTTCACAAAGCAAACAGCCGCACCCTCATTAACAACAATATCACCAATGCAGTTTCTCTCAATTCCAAGGTTCATAAGTGCCCCGAGAAAATCCCGATGCGAAAGCTTATCAACATTTCTGAACTTAAAATAAATTTCAGAAATCGGATAATCCTTAGTTTCAATTTCATATTGAGAAAAGCAAAGGAATTTTCGCTTAGCGTTCTCATAGCCTCCGAAAAAGTAAATTTCAGAGCTGTAGAAAGAAAAATGTTGATTAATTATGTACTGCTCTCTCTCGTTTAAAAACCCGAGAAAGGAAGGTCTGTTTCTTGTAAAAGATAAGTCAGCTAAATCCTCAACCCTTGATATTAACTCCTTATCAACCCTTGATATTAACTCCTTATCGTCCGAATCAGAAGTAAACGCCACTGCTCTCTAATTCGTCGAGAAGGTCATCGCCTGTAAGGTCAACGTTATTCGGAATAATGATGAAAGTGCTTGACGCAACTCTTTTAATCTTTCCGCGGTTAGCATAAGCAACGCCGCTTAAGAAATCTATTATTCTTCTGGACATATCCTTGTTAGTTTCCTCAAGGTTAAGAACTACGGTATGAGTTTTTATAAGCTCGTCCGCAATTGTTCTTGTTTCCTCACCAAATCTTTCAGGCTTAAAGAGTGCTACCTGAAGCTTTGCTGTAGCACTAATATTTACGACCTTATTTCTACGTGGTTCACCATATGATGGAATCTCTTCATAATCGTCATCGTCGTTTTCTGCATAACCGTACTCGTCATATCCGTTATCGTATTCCTCGTCGGGAGCGTCCCACATACGTTTAAACTTATCAACAAAACCAGCCATTTCTTTATATCCTCCTAGTTTTTAATAATTACGGGCACCAAAAAGAGACGAACCTACTCGTACCATATTAGCACCGGATAAAATTGCTTCGTAATAATCGGCAGACATTCCCATTGAAAGAATATCCATAGATATATTATCTATGTTTTTGCCCGATATGTCAATAAATATATTGTTCATTTTATTAAAATATTTAAAAATTTTTTGTGGACTATCACAAATTGGCGGTATGCACATCAATCCTTTGACAGAAATATTGTCAAAATCCTTTATTTCATCGAGTAATTCGTACAAGCGTTCTGCGTCTACTCCGCTTTTGCTTTCCTCTTCTCCGATATTAACCTCAATAAAAATATCAGATGTGAGATTATTTTTCACGGATTGTTTTGAAACCTCTTTTGCAAGCTTTACAGAATCAACCGATTGAATAAGA
>JAFLSL010000322.1 GCA_022510985.1 Ruminococcus sp.
AATGGAGGATTCAAAATGGAAAAGAAACCATTTATTAATTTGGAAAAGGCACAGGAAATTATAAAAGATATCCCGACACCTTTCCATATCTATGATGAAAAAGGCATAAGAGAAAATGCCAGAGCACTTTATAAAGCGTTTAGCTGGAATAAAGGCTATAAGGAATACTTTGCTGTTAAAGCAACTCCTAACCCGTATCTTATGAAAATTTTACAGGAAGAAGGCTGCGGTATGGACTGCTCATCCTATACCGAACTTATGCTTTGTGAATCCTGCGGAATTACAGGAGCTGATATAATGTTCAGCTCTAATGTAACTCCCGAAGAGGATATGAAAAAAGCTTATGACTTAGGTGCGTATATTAATCTTGATGACTATACTCACGTTGAGTTTATAAAGGAAGTTTGCGGTGTTCCTGAGACAATTTGCTGTAGATTTAATCCCGGCGGAGTTTTTGAGATGGCAGACAGCGAGGATAAGATTCAGGTTATGGATACTCCGGGTGATTCTAAGTACGGAATGACTGAAGAACAGATGGAAAAGGCATTTGTTGAACTTAAAGAGGCAGGGGCAAAGGAGTTTGGAATTCATGCCTTTTTAGCGTCAAATACAGTTTCTAATCAATATTATCCCGAGCTTGCCGGTATTCTTTTTAAGCTTGCGGTAAGACTTCATAAAAAGACCGGAGTTCATATCAAATTCATAAATCTCTCCGGTGGTGTTGGCGTTGACTATAAACCTGAGGAACCCAAGAATGATATCGCGGTAATCGGAGAGGGTGTTCGCAAGAAGTTTGAGGAAATCCTAGTTCCCGAAGGAATGGACGACATTGAAATTTACACTGAACTCGGCAGATATATGCTTGCACCATTTGGAGCGTTAGTGTCTACCGCGATACACGAAAAGCATATTTATAAAGATTATATAGGACTTGATGCCTGTGCAGCTAATCTTATGAGACCTGCTATGTACGGTTCTTATCATCATATTACCGTTCTCGGCAAGGAAAACGAGCCTTGTGACTGTAAATATGATGTTACAGGCGGACTTTGCGAAAACAACGATAAGTTTGCAATAGACAGAATGTTGCCCA
Organism: Ruminococcus sp.; assembly: GCA_022510985.1. GTDB lineage: Bacteria > Bacillota > Clostridia > Oscillospirales > Acutalibacteraceae > Ruminococcoides. Next base: position 1,094 of record JAFLSL010000322.1, read on the forward strand.
AAATTGATCGCGGAGATATAGTATATATCCACGATGCAGGAGCACACGGATTTTCAATGGGATATAACTACAACGGAAAGCTAAGAAGTGCGGAGGTTCTTCTTAAAGAGGATGGCTCTCATAAGCTTATAAGAAGAGCTGAAACTCCTAAAGATTATTTCTCTACATTTGATTTTTCTGAATTTAAATTTGATTAAATAAAAAACACCTGAAGTTTTGTTTACGCTTTAACTTCAGGTGTTTTTTTATTCGTCTTTAGGTTTAATTTTACCAAGAGGGTTACTTTCTGCAGCCTCTTTCAATTGTTTATTCGATAGGTGAGTATATATTTCAGTTGTTCCAAGGTTTTCATGACCCAAAATATCCTTTAAAACTCTGATATCAACATCACCTGTTTGATACATTAACGTTGCCGCTGTATGACGTAACTTATGGCAGGAATAACCTTGGGCATTTAACCCTATTTTTTCTAAATATTTATATACCATAGCCTGAACGGTTTTCGGTGACATACGGTTATGATTACGGCTTATAAACAGTGCGTTTTTGTCTTTAACACCGTCTACCGGTCGGACTTCTTTATAAGCGTTTATAGCGTCTAAGCAAGCCT
>JAFLSL010000323.1 GCA_022510985.1 Ruminococcus sp.
TGATTATCCGGCGTGGGAGTACCTTCCCGATTCATCGCTACGCGATACAATGGCGGCGGTGTACGAGGAAATGTACGGGGAAAAGCCGATTATCACCTCAATCCATGCCGGTCTGGAATGCGGTATACTTACTGAAAAACTGCCCGGTGCGGATATGGTTTCAATCGGTCCGTCAATGTGGAACGTCCATACTCCCGAGGAGTGTCTGGACATTAAATCATGCGAGCGTGTCTGGAAATACCTTTTGCAGGTTCTAAAAATGCTAAAATAAAAAAAGGAGAGTAAAACATTGATTAAAGATGGCTTTATGTATATTGCGGCTCTGATATTTATCGCTGCAATTCTCATCTGTTTGCCTAAAATTTTCAAGGGCAAAAAGGCTCAGAATATTTTCAAATTTGCACCACCAATCGTTCTTATCTATCTCGGACTTATGGTTTTATGTACAGTTAAGCTGTGGGATCTTGAGGCTACAGAAGCAGCGTACAGCTCGCTGAAAAACCCTATTTTGTACGCGATGCTGTTTATAATGCTTTTACGATGCGATTTGAAAAAGATTATAAGACTCGGTCCAAAGATGCTTATAGGCTTTTTTGCGGCAACACTTTCAATCGGATTGGGATTTGTCGTTTCGTATGCAATTATGCATAACGCTCTCGGCGTAGGCGGATGGCAGGCTCTCGGTGCTCTTTGCGGTAGCTGGATGGGCGGCGGCGGAAACATGCTCGCTATTCAGGCGGCTCTCGATGTTTCCGAGTCAACAATGGCGTACGCACTCGTTATGGATTCGATATGTGCGACTTTGTATGTTATGTTCTTGCTTTGGGCAATTCAGATGTCTGATAAGTTCAACAAGTGGACAAAGGCTGATACTCGCGTTATCGACGAGGTAGGAGCGTCTCTTGCTGCTGAGGCAGCTGCAAATAAAAAACCGCTCGTATGGCAGAACATTATTCTGCTCATCGGTTCGGGACTTCTTGTTTCGGCGGTTTGTCAGTATGTCGGTACACTCATAAACGGTGTTGCTCCGTTCTTTGACAAGGCTACATGGACTGTTCTTATCGTAACGGTTCTTGGTGTAGTTCTCGCGATGACTCCGTTCGGTAGAATTAAGGGTACTGAGGAAATCTCAAATGTAATGCTCTACATCGTTGTAGCACTTATAGCGTCAAGAGCTGACCTTTCGGCTATGGGTAATGCTCCGGCATGGCTGCTCACAGGATTTATCATTTTGGCTATCCACGTTATCATAATGATAATCCTTGCAAAAGTTTTCAAACTCGACATATTCACCAGTGCGGTTGCATCGCTTGCAAATATCGGCGGTACTGCTACAGCTCCGGTTCTCGCAGGTACATATAGCAGTGCTCTTGTACCGGTTGGAATTATTATGGCACTTTTAGGTTACGTTGTCGGCACCGGTGGTGGACTTATCGTAGCACATTTAATGAGCTTGTTCGGATAAAACTTCTGTAGGCGGATTTTAAAAAATAGTATAGTAACTAACGTTTATGGCAACCTGCCAAATATAGTGAAACACAAAGCTGATAGGGATATTTGTTATACTATCTCTATCAGCTTTTTTATGTTTTAAGGTTCTAACAGAAAGGTGAGCAGGCAGGATTTACTCACACTTTGTTTGTATAAAAACAAAAAGGAGTGCAAAAACACTCCTTTTTATTATGG
>JAFLSL010000324.1 GCA_022510985.1 Ruminococcus sp.
GAGAATAATAAATCTGTTCTCAACAGTTTGTCAGATGAAGAAATAAAATCCTCAATCGACAGAATTCTTCTCGAATACGCTGATGAAACCTTCGGCGGACTTGCGGATAAAACCGATAGCTTTTTAACTCTTTTTGAAAGACTTAAAATTAATATCTTCACTTTGATAAAAGAGCTTATTCGCCAGCTTATGTATTCCGATTTTATTCCGTCCGATTTTGAACTTCAAATCGGTTCTGACGGAAAAATTCCGCCTTATAAGGTAGAGATTGATGAAGAGAGAAGTGTGTCAGTAAACGGCTTTATCGACCGTGTTGATACTTTAAGCAAAAACGACGATGAAAGCTACATCCGAATTGTTGATTATAAAACCGGCAACAAGCGGTTTAAGCTCTACGAAATTCTCTACGGAATTAACCTTCAGATGCTCTTATATCTTAGATGCGTTGTAGAAAACGGGGAAGAGTATTTTGGCAAAAAGCTTATTCCGTCGGGCGTGCTTTATATGCCGTCGGCATCAAAGGATATTGACGGAGATAAATACACTACTGCCGAAAAAATAACCTCACAAATCGACAGTAATTTCCGGATGAACGGACTTGTTTTAAATGATGCAGAAATTTTAGAACGTATGGATAAACTCGGAAAATTTATTAAGTTTTCCAAAAAGTTAGAGGACGGAAAATATTCCGATACCGTAGCAACGCTCGAACAGTTTGGAGTTATTTTTAAGCATATTGATGATACCGTTAAAAATATGGGCAAAGAGCTTTTAAACGGAAATATAGCTGCTGCACCGATAAAAGGTGTGGTTGACGGTTGTGCCTACTGTCCGTATGACAGCGTATGCTGCCATACCTATGAAGACGATTATAAATTCCGAAGCGAAAAAACGCCGAAAGAAGTCTTTAAAGAGCTTGATAAAGGAGATGAGACAGATGCCTGATATGAAATGGACAAACGCCCAGCAAAATGCTATCAATGCCCGAGACGGCTCTGTTCTCGTTTCAGCGGCGGCAGGTTCGGGAAAAACCGCGGTACTGGTTCAGCGTATTATCGATTCGATAACAGATGTCGAAAATCCCGTCTCAATCGACAGAATGCTAATTGTAACCTTTACCCGTGCTGCAAGTGCCGAAATGCGTTCAAGAATAGAATCTGCCCTAAACGAGCTTTTGAGAAGTGATCCCTACAATAAATATCTTCTTAACCAAAAACAACTTCTCTACAGTGCAAAAATATCCACAATTGACAGCTTTTGCTCTGATTTTATACGCCAATATTTTTATAGATTAAATATCCAAAGTGATTTCAGAATAGCTGATGAGGGAGAGCTTAGCATACTTCAGGCAAAAGCCCTTGATAATGCACTCGAAACTTTCTACAGTGAAAACACCCCGGCTTTTAAAAATCTCGTTAACTCAACCTGTACATACCGCAACGACGATAACCTCAGAAAGAATATTTTATCGACCTATAATTTTCTGACCTCAATTCCATTTATGGATAATTGGATGAAAAATATGCTTTCCTATTATGAAGGTATGCCATTTGAGGACACGCCGTATTGTGAGTATATTTTAGATTATGCACGCCAGTGTATAAGCTACTGTAAGGAATTAGTTTTAACCTCGTATAATTATCTTGAAAAGGATGAATTCTTAGAAGATAAGCATA
>JAFLSL010000325.1 GCA_022510985.1 Ruminococcus sp.
GAGACGGCGAAAATCAGGATCGGTTGCTAATGCTCCGAGTACAGCCCCGTCGTCACTTTCAGCTAAGGTCATAATGCAGGAAATCAGCTTTGTATCGCCTATTCCGTAAATTCTTACCGTTTTTTTGTTAATTCTGTGAGCTATGTCGAGTGCAAAGCTTTCATACGAAGGAACCAAAAAGTTTTCACTACGGCATTTACTAATAAGATTATATACATCTTTAATATGAGGGTTAAAAACGTTAAAGTTACGCTCGTTTTCCATTGTTTTCTCACTAACAAAAATCGGGCCTGTAACTTTTTTCAGCGAACAGTTTAGCTCATATTTTGCATCACAAATTACATTCTCCGCTCCCGAAACTCTTATAAAAGAGCTTATCTCTTCTAAATCGGAACTATCGGTTAAAAAAAGTACGAATGAGGAATCCAGCCTTGAGATTAAAGATACAGGAACATTCTCAATCAACTGAACCCAATAATCAACAAATGCGAGTGAATAATCGTAGGTGTTGTAAAGTGCTTTAATTCGACATCCAAACGGATTTTTTGAGGAAAGGTTATCTATATATTCTTTTATAGAAAAATCATTGTCAGCTATTTTTATCATATTTTACCGCCTGATATATCACTTGAAAGAAGACAAGCGAGATTATAGGTATCTTCTAAATCAGATTTAGAGATTAAAGATAGCTGAGAATGAAGATAGCGACAAGGCAAGGATATTGCAAGTGTTCGCACTCCGACTCTCGATTCATGAATTACACCCGCATCATTTCCGCCTGCGACAGCACGCTTAAACTGTAACTTTATATTATGCTCTTCTGCTAAATATTTTGCGTGGTTTATCATACCTTTATCATAAATGGTACGCTTATCCATATAGCCAATTACAGCTCCGCCGTTAACATTGCAGACCTGTTTTGATGTTGAAATTTCGGGAATATCAGCCGCGGTTGTAGCCTCTAAGACTATAGCAAAATCAGGATTAACTGTGTAGGACGCAACTTTAGCTCCGTGTAGTCCTACTTCTTCCTGAACTACAAAGGTAAAGTAGGTATCGTATTCCAACTCGGATTTAATCATTTCTATCATCAAAAAGCAACCCGCACGGTCATCAATTGCTTTCGATTTTATTGTATAGCCGTTATTTTCGTAAAAACTCTCAAAGGTAATGCTGTCGCCTAAAGAAACAATCTTCTCGGCATCTTCTTTACTATTCGCACCGATATCAATATACATTGAATCATATTCAGGAATTTTTTCACGCTCGTCATTGCTGCAGAGATGGATTGGTTTTGTGCCGATTACACCCCAAACCCTTCCTCCGATTAAAACACTTCTTCCGGGAAGGACACGCCTGTCAATTCCGCCGACTTCGTCAAATTTTATAAGTCCGTCGGAAGTTATGTCGGTTACAATAAAGCCTACCTCGTCCATATGAGCTGATATCATAAGCTTTTTTACTGCTCTGTTTTTGCCCTTTTTAAACGCAATTATATTGCCGAGATTATCGATTTTATACTCGGAAATATAGTCCTTTATTTCATCTATAATTATTTCTCTTATAGAGCCTTCGTCACCCGAAATACCGTTTGCCACGCATAATTTTTTAAGGAGATTTAAATTTTTCATCTTATTCCTCCTTTAAAAATATATTCGCTTATTAAATTGGCG
>JAFLSL010000326.1 GCA_022510985.1 Ruminococcus sp.
GGATTATAAAAGATATTTTCGGAGGAAAAGAGAAATCTGAGGAGTGATAAAATGGCAGACAAAAGCACTGTACTCGTTGTCGAGGACGATATAAAGCTTCGCACAACGGTTATGGACTATTTGTCCTCAAACGGTTTTGAGGTTCTTTCTGCTGAGGACGGACTAAAGGCTATAAATCTTTTCGAGGAGCATCGCTCGGAGATTGATATAATTCTTCTAGACGGAATGCTGCCTATGCTTGACGGACTTGAGGTGCTTAAACATATTCGCGAGGAAAGCGATGTTCCCGTAATTATGATATCCGCCCGTGAAACCGAGATGGATCAACTGCAAGGTTTTTATATGGGTGCGGATAATTACATCACAAAGCCGTTTCTTTTAAGCGTTTTAAGAGAACAAATCAGTGCACTTCTAAGCAGAACTCAGAAATCAGAAAAGCTTATTGGAAGCGGAGCCTTAAAGATTGACACAAGGCTGCACCGCGTATACATTGACGGAAAAGAAATATCAACAACACCGAAGGAATATGACCTGCTTTTATTTTTTATCACCAACGAAAAAATTGTCCTTAACAGGGATACCATCCTTGACCGAGTGTGGGGAATAGACTACTACGGCGATTTTCGTACGGTTGACACAATAATAAAGCAGCTGAGAAAAAAGCTTACCGATAAGCATAAGTATATTAAGTCGGTTTACGGTGTTGGATATTATTTTGAGGCAAACGATGATTAAACGAATTTCCACAAAATATGCCTTGCTGATTATGGCTGTAATCACGGCAGTAACGATGATTTTTATTCCTGTGTATATGTATGTTCAGAAATCGATGTATATTAATCTTGAAATACAGCGTCTGTCGGATTTCTGCGATGAAATAGTGAGGGAATTAAATTTTGATAATGATGACGACATAGAAAGTTATCTCGAAGAAAAAAATGAAAAGAGCTACACGGTTACTATTTATAACAGCGAGCAGGAAAGAATTTTCACAACACAGCACCGTACTCGAAATTATAGTGAATCGCAAAATCAGCCGATAGAAAAAATACCAAAAGAATATATAAATCACTATTCTTCTGATTCTGTTCCGAAATATTACAAAGAGGACGATACAGGAGCAGAGGCTATCGTTCTTCGTAAAATTATTAAAGACGAGAACAAAACCTACTACGTTTATTTGCGTGAAAGGCTTAGAAATGTTGAGTCGATTTTTGCGTACTCTAACCAAGTACTGATTGTTGTTTTGATTATGTATATTGTTGTGTGCGGAGTTCTTTTGTTCCTTCTTATGAGCAGTCTGACAAAGTCAATCCGTTCGCTTAATACGGCAGTTAAAAAAATGTCGCAAAAAGATTATTCCGTCCGCTACGAGGGTAAATTCCCTAAGGACGAGGTTGGAACTCTAGCAAGCAATTTCAACGATATGGCAAATGCAACTCAGGAGAATATAAACTCTATAAGCAACTACAACTTTTTGCTCAAAGAGGATATCAACCACTTAAGACAATATGAGAATATGCGTCGGCAGTTTGTGAGAAATACAACCCACGAGCTGAAAACGCCTCTCGCTATAATCTCAAGTCAGGTCGAGATGATGAAATGCATTGAGGACGGAGATAAGAGAGATTATTACTACCAATCGGCTATGGATGAAATCCAGAAAATG
>JAFLSL010000327.1 GCA_022510985.1 Ruminococcus sp.
CGGGGTGAGCATAATGGTCATTTTTCTATCGCGTTCACTCGGCAAAGTTCTGGTCGCCATAACTGCGGGAACAGTACACCCGAAGCCTATAAGCATAGGAACGATACTTCGTCCCGAAAGCCCGATTTTTCTAATCAGTTTATCCATAAAGAACGCAATTCTTGCTGTGTAACCGCTGTCCTCAAGAATTGAGAGAAAGAAAAACAGTGTTACGATAATCGGCAGAAAGCTCAAAACACTTCCGACACCCTCGCATATTCCGTCGATAATAAGACCGTGTATTACTTCGTTTACATTCCAGCTCACAAGAGTGTTGTCGAGCAGATTTGTCAGATTTTCAATCCCAAGTGCAAGCAAATCCTGCAGGAAAGAGCCGATTACGTTAAAAGTCAGGTAGAAAACCGACGCCATAATTAAGATAAAAGTGGGAATGGCTGTGTATTTTCCTGTGAGTATTTTATCAATTCTCTGGCTGCGTATGTATTCCTTGCTTTTCTTTGCCTTTGTAACGCAGGCATTCGTTACCTTTTCAATAAACGAAAAACGCATATCCGCAATAGCGGCACTTCGGTCAAGTCTGCGTTCGTTTTCCATTTGCAGAATAATATGCTCAAGCATATCTTTTTCGTTTTTGTCGAGGTGAAGTTTTTCTAGGATAAGGTTGTCGCCCTCAACGATTTTTGTAGTTGCAAAACGCAGAGGTATTCCCGCTTTTTCAGCGTGGTCTTCAATAAGATGGGAAACCGCGTGCAAGCAGCGGTGAACAGCTCCGCCGTTATCGTTGTTGCTGCAAAAATCCTGCTTCAGCGGAGTTTCCTGATAATGAGCGATATGAACAGCGTGCTTTACAAGTTCGTCAATACCCTCGTTTTTAGCCGCCGAAATCGGAACTGTAGGAACTCCGAGCATTTCTTCCATAAGGTTAACGTCTATGTAACCGCCGTTTCCCGTCAACTCGTCCATCATGTTAAGAGCAACAACAACGGGTATACCTAGCTCCAAAAGCTGCATTGTAAGATACAGATTACGCTCAATATTAGTTGCGTCAACTATGTTTATTATAGCCTTAGGTTTTTCGTTGAGAATGAAGTCACGCGACACAAGCTCCTCGCTCGAATACGGTGACATAGAGTAAATGCCCGGCAAATCAGTAACCAAAGTGTTTTGATAGCCCTTTATAGCACCGTCCTTGCGGTCAACCGTAACGCCCGGGAAATTACCGATTCTTTGATTTGAGCCTGTAAGCTGATTAAAAAGCGTTGTTTTGCCACAGTTTTGATTACCAACTAAAGCAAAGCTCAGCTGCGTGCTGTCGGGGAGAGGGTTACCGTCACCTTTTTGATGAAATCGACCTTCTTCTCCTAGTCCAAGGTGTTCGGTTTTTTTGTTTGACTTTTTTGCTTTGCCCTTAACAGTCAATTTGTCAATACGTTCAACCGCTATTTTCTGAGCGTCCTCAAGACGTAAGGTTAGCTCATAATCATTAATTCTGATTTCCATAGGGTCGCCCATAGGAGCAAATTTGATAAGAGTGACCTCGCTGGTGGGGATTAACCCCATATCGAGCAAATGCTGACGCAAAGCACCTTTTCCGCCGACGCTCTCGATTTTAGCGTGTTCTCCAATCTGAAGTTCGTTTAATCTCATAAAATTACCTCTTTTAATATC
>JAFLSL010000328.1 GCA_022510985.1 Ruminococcus sp.
AGGCGAGATTATCGGTGTTACCGACGAATTTACAACCGTTCAGGTTTACGAGGAAACTACGGGGCTAAAGCCCGGAGACCCGATTAAGGGTACGGGAAATCCGATGAACGTTTTACTCGGACCGGGAATTATAGATAACATTTTTGACGGAATTGAACGTCCGCTTAAAGCAATCGAGGAAGAATCGGGTGCATTTATCAGCAGAGGTTCGCAAGTTAACGCTTTAGACGACCAAAAGCTTTGGAAAGTAAGCCTAAAGGTTAAAGTCGGCGACAAGCTTTCGGGCGGCGAAATTTACGCGACTCTTCCCGAAACCGAGATTATTGAGCACAGACTTATGGTGCCTCCCGCAATTTCGGGTGAAATAGTCGAGGTTAAGCCGGACGGAGAGTATAAGCTTTTTGATACAGTTGCAAAAATTAAAGACGAGCTTGGAATTGAGCACGATTTAACACTTTGCCAGAAGTGGCCTATAAGAACGTCACGACCGATTGAGGACAGACTCTCCACCACCATTCCGCTTATTACCGGTCAGCGTGTTATGGATACAATGTTCCCCATCGCTAAGGGCGGTACAGCTGCTATTCCGGGTGGATTCGGTACGGGAAAGACTATGAACCAGCATCAGCTTGCTAAATGGTGCGACGCTGACATAATTGTTTATGTCGGTTGCGGTGAACGCGGCAACGAGATGTCGCAGGTTTTAGAGGAGTTCTCTGAGCTTATCGACCCGAAATCCGGCAGACCGATGACCGACCGTACCGTACTTATAGCAAACACCTCAAATATGCCTGTTGCGGCACGTGAGGCTTCTATTTATACGGGAATTACGCTCGCTGAGTATTACCGAGATATGGGATATGACGTGGCGATTATGGCGGATTCAACCTCGAGATGGGCTGAAGCACTCAGAGAAATTTCGGGACGACTTGAGGAAATGCCGGCAGAGGAAGGATTCCCTGCATATCTTCCCTCCCGACTTGCAGAATTCTATGAGCGTGCAGGACGAGTTAAGACACTTTCGCACGACAACGGCTCGATAACAATTATCGGGGCTGTATCTCCGCAAGGCTCGGACTTCTCGGAGCCTGTTACTCAGAACACAAAGAGATTTACACGTTGTTTCTGGGCACTTGATAAAAACCTTGCATACGCAAGACACTATCCCGCTATCAACTGGATGGATTCCTACAGTGAATATTTTAATGACATTGATCCATGGTTTAACGAGCATTTAGGACCTGAGTTTGTAGAATACCGATCGAGAATTTCCGCACTTTTACAGGAAGAAAGCTCGCTTATGGAAATCGTTAAGCTTATCGGCTCGGACGTACTTCCGGACGATCAAAAGCTCGTCATAGAAATTGCAAGGATAATTCGAGTAGGTTTCCTACAGCAAAATGCTTTCCATTCGGACGACACTTACGTTCCGCTTGAAAAACAGATGAAGATGATGGGAGTTATACTTCACCTTTACGACAGAGCAAAGGAAGTTATTGCTAAGGAAATTCCTATTTCAAAGCTTTTATCTCTCGGACTTTTTGAGAAACTCAACAAAATGAAATACGATATTCCGAATAACAAACCAGAAATGTTTGATGATTATATCAAGGAAATCGACGATAAAATT
>JAFLSL010000329.1 GCA_022510985.1 Ruminococcus sp.
AAATTTCAGGCTTTAAAATTCCGACATACGGAAGTGTGCGGTATTTTTCCGCATAATCGAGTCCGTAGCCTACAATAAACGCGTCGGGAATAACCTTGCCCACATACTCAACGGGTACTTCAACCTGTCTGCGGTCAGGCTTATCGAACAGCGTTACAATCTTAACGGAATTAGCCTTTTTAGCGTAAAAATATTTAACAAGGAAGTTTAAGGTGTTTCCTGAATCTATAATATCCTCAACGATTAAAATGTCCTTGCCCTCAACCGACTGCGAAACGTCCTTAACAACGTTAACTCTGCCTGTGCTTTCAGTTCCGTCAGCGTAGGAAGAAACAACAACAAAATCAATTTTAAAGTCATTTTCAATAGCTTTCATAAGGTCAGCCATAAACAGAATACTGCCCTTTAAAACGCCGACCATAAGCAAATCTTTTCCGCTGTAGTCCACATCAATCTGCTTTGCGAGAGTTTTGACAATTTCCTTGAGTTCTTTCTCGCTTACTAAAACTCTTTCAACATCCTTATGCATTATTATTTACCCCATTTCTATTTTTAATATTGATTATAAAACCATCATTTTTATATGAGCGTGCATTCTCGCTAGCACCGATTCCCTCAATCCACAAGATATCCGAGCCATCGGCTAATAGTAGAATTTTGTTCCGCTTTTCCTCGGGAATTTTAAGCTCGTTAAAAAGCTTTTTCAAAGATTTAGTAACCTTACGCTTTGGAAGTGTAAAGGTATCTCCTGCACGTCTGGTTCTGAAAATCAGCTTTTTTTCTAATAGTGTACGTTTTAGAGCGACCTCTGATTTTTCATTATTTAATTCTTCTACGGAATAATTTTTGTTGTTCCAAGTAAAACGCATCGGTAATTTTAATTCTATATCAGAAAAATAATTTTCTTTATCCTCTGTGTTAATAAAACGCAACGTGCCTTGTTTTGAAACTGCACGAATGTTACCGTTTAAATCCACCGCACCCGAATTAAGTATAGATAAAATGAGAGAAATATGCTTATACTCGGGCTTAACTCCGTTTTCCCGACATAACGCATAAATCACACTCGGCTTAATTTCGTCAGGCAAAGCCTTTAAAGCATTACAGCTATAGCCGTTTTCGGCTTTACAGCTTTCAATCGCCTCATCAACTTTTAATTCTACAAAAGAATTAATATCGCTTAGAAGCTTCGTTTCATCACTTATAGTGGAAATTAAATTCGGGTTAAACTCACGCATCAGCGGAATAATCTGATGGCGGATTTTGTTGCGGGTATAATCGTCCGAAAGGTTGGTGCTGTCCGTTACATACTCGAGAGAATTTTCACTGCAATAAAGCTCGATTTCTTCTCTGCTCAAATAAATCAACGGACGGATTATATTACCTCTTTTGGGCTTTATACCGCAAATCCCGTTCAACCCGGCTCCACGCATAAGATTGAAAATAACGGTTTCGGCGTTGTCGCTTGCAGTGTGAGCGGTGGCAATTTTTGCACCGTATTTTTTTGACAGCTCATCAAAAAATTTGTAACGCTCATTTATTACGGCAATCTCTTCTCCGATTTTATAACGCTAGGCAGTTTTCTTAATGTCCAAGCTTTTTACAAACAGCTCAACACCGTTCTCCCG
>JAFLSL010000033.1 GCA_022510985.1 Ruminococcus sp.
AACTAAATATACATTACCCGATAAATCTAAAGATTTTGTGTATTATTTGAGTATAAAGTATTCTTGTCCTCAGGAAATTGTCAAACTATTTGTGAACTCCTACGGAAAAGAAAATACCGAGGATATTTTAAAATCTGTATTCGGACGTCCCAATCTTTGTGCAAGAGTGAATACGCTTAAAATTTCTGCCGATAAATTAATTGACGAGTTAACAAACGAAGGGGTAGAGGTTGAGAAATCTTTGCTCGATGCAAATGCCCTCGTCCTAAAAAACACCGGCTCAATTGAGAGATTGAAGGCATTTAAAGAGGGAAAGCTCTATATTCAGGATTTAGCCTCCCAGCTCTGCGTAAAAGCCTTAAATCCTAAACGTGGGGATATTATGCTCGATATATGCTCCGCTCCGGGCGGAAAAAGCTTTACGTCCGCCCAGTATATGAATAACCGCGGAAAAATTTTTGCTTTTGACATTTATGACCATAAGCTAAAGCTTATAAATAAAACTGCTGAGCGTCTAGGGATAAACTGCATAATTACCGATATCCGTGATGCTGAAAACGATAAAAGAGAACTTCCTTTAGCTGATAAGGTGCTTTGTGATGTTCCTTGCTCGGGTCTTGGAATTATGAACCGTAAACCCGAAATTCGTTATAAAGAAGATATTTTAAATCCCGAACTGCCTGATTTGCAGTACAAAATCCTTTGCAACAGCAGTAGATTTGTAGCCGTAGGCGGAACTTTAATTTACTCGACTTGCACGCTGAATCCCTCTGAAAACGGCAAAAACGCTGAAAAGTTTTTAAAAGAACATACAAACTTTCAGCCCCTAAAGCTTGATTTAAACGTAAACCGCCTTATAGATGAGCCTGAAAATATGCTGACGCTCTTTCCGCATATTAATAATACCGACGGCTTTTTTATTTCAGCATTCAGGAGGGTAAAACTATGATTGATATAAAATCTCTCTACTTTCCCGAACTTGAAAGCTTTATTGTTGAAAACGGTTTTCCTAAATTTCGAGCCAAACAGATTTGGAGCTGGCTCAATAAAAGTGTAAAAAGCTTTGATGAAATGAAAAATCTCCCTAAAAACCTGGTTGAGTTTTTATGCGGAAGTTGTTACATTTCTGTTGCAAATATTGAAAAAAAGCTTGTATCACGCTATGATAAAACAGTGAAGTATCTTTTCCGTCTTAATGACGGAGAGTTTGTGGAAACTGTTGTAATGAATTACCACCACGGCTATTCAATCTGCCTTTCAACTCAGGTCGGTTGCAAAATGGGTTGCACCTTTTGTGCCACAGGAAAAAGCGGATTTTCAAGAAGCCTTTCAGCCTCCGAAATTCTCTCGCAGATTGAGTCCGCCCAAAACGATTTAAACGTAAGAATAAGCAACATTGTTCTTATGGGAATGGGCGAGCCGCTTGACAATTTTGATAACGTAATAAGGTTTTTAAATCTCGTCAGCTGTGAGGACGGGCTAAATATCGGGATGAGGCATATAACCCTCTCAACCTGCGGAATTGTTCCGAAAATTTATGAACTTGCAAAGCATAATTTTGCTTTAACCCTTTCGGTATCTCTGCACGCCCCCGATAATGAAACGAGAAGTAAAACGATGCCCGTAAATAACCGCTATCCGATTGAACAACTTATAAAAGCCTGCCGTGATTATTTTGACACAACAGGCAGAAGAATAAGCTTTGAATACGCTATGATTGAAGGTGTAAACGACACTGACGAATGTGCAAAAAAGCTTTCTAATCTTTTAAAGGGACTTAATTGCCACGTCAATTTAATTCCCGTAAACTCTGTTAAAGGCTCTGATTTTAAAAAGAGCCGAATAGACAGACAAAAGGCATTTATAAATATACTTAATAAGAATTCAATAACAGCTACCGTGAGACGTACCCTCGGAAGTGATATAAACGCATCCTGCGGTCAGCTGAAACGAAATCATACAGAAGAAGGAGGAAAATAGCTTGGAAATATTTACTAAAAGCGACATAGGCTTAGTCCGTACCCAAAATCAGGACGATTGCCGTTTCGGAGTTATTTCCCCGAGCTGTGCATGGGCAGTAGTCTGCGACGGAATGGGCGGTGCAAACGGAGGTAATATAGCCAGTGCCTCGGCGGTTGAGTACATAAGCCGTGAGATTGAAAAAATGTATTCCGATGAGCTTTCCAAAGCCGAGCTTTCAACCTTGATGACCGAAATCGTTTCTCAGGCTAATAAAGCGATTTTCGATATGGCTCAAAACGACGTTGAGCTGACGGGAATGGGAACAACCTGCGAGTTCGTGCTCGTAAAGGATACTACCGTTCACGTTGTTCATGTCGGCGACAGCCGAACCTACGCTATCCGCGGAGGAAAGATAAAACAGCTCACAGAGGATCATTCTGTTGTTCAGGAAATGGTGCGACGCGGAGAAATTACCGCCGAGCAGGCTCAGAACCACCCTAATAAAAACTTTATCACAAGAGCCCTCGGAATCAAACCGACCGTCCATCTTGATTATATTGAAACTAATTTTATTTACGGTGACGTTCTTTTAGTGTGCACCGATGGTTTCTCAAACTGTGTGACAACAGGAGATATGGTTAAAATATGCCACGAAAACCGAAAAGAAGGTCTCACGGATACCTTGGTCGAAAAGGCTAAGGAAGGCGGCGGAACGGATAATATTACCGTTGCGGTTATTTACTAAAGAGGGGTGATTTTGTGGATAAATACAGCGGTAAAAAGCTAGACGGAAGATACGAAATACACGAGCTTATCGGCGTAGGCGGTATGGCGTACGTTTACCGTTGCACAGATACAATCGACGACCGCGAGGTTGCGGTTAAAATATTAAAGGATGAGTTTTTAAATAACGAGGAATTTATAAGACGTTTTAAAAACGAAAGCAAAGCTATCGCAATGCTTTCTCATCCGAATATTGTAAAGGTATATGACGTAAGCTTCGGCGATATGATTCAGTATATCGTTATGGAATATATCGACGGAATTACTCTTAAAGAGTATATCGGCCAGCAAGGTGTAATCGACTGGCGTGAGGCTCTTCACCTTACAACGCAAATTTTAAAGGCTCTCCAGCACGCTCACAATAAAGGCGTTGTCCATCGTGATATTAAACCCCATAATATTATGCTTTTACAGGACGGAACAATTAAAGTGACCGACTTCGGTATTGCACGCCTTACAGATACACAGACAAAAACTATGACCGAGCAGGCTATCGGCTCAGTTCATTATATAGCTCCCGAGCAAGCAAAAGGAAGTAAAACCGACGGTAAATCCGATATTTATTCCGTAGGCGTAATGCTATATGAAATGATAACCGGAAAGCTTCCGTTTGATGCGGACAGTGCCGTGAGCGTTGCACTTATGCAACTTCAGTCAACTCCTGTTATGCCTCGGGAAATCAATCCCGGCATTCCTTTGGGGCTTGAAAAAATCACAATGCACGCAATGCAGAAAAACCCCGAATACCGCTACCAGAGTGCTCTTGACATGCTCGGGGATTTAGAGCGTTTCAGACTTAATCCGAATGTTCGTTTTGACTATAAATATTTTGTCGATTCCGACCCAACCAAAAACGTTAAGCATATCAAGAAAACTCCCAAAAATCCGAATACAAACGGTCAAGCCTTAGACGACGATCCCGACGACGAGGCAGAGGATATAGCTCGCAAAAAACAGCATAAAAACTCTTACTACGCTGTAAAGAGTATAATCATATCCGCTGTTATAGTTATCTCTCTCGTTATGTGTGCAGCATTATTTAGAGGTTGTGCGTCCGCTCAGGCTACCGATGTGGAAGTTCCCAATTTTGTAGGAATGGATATCGTTGACGCTAAGGAGAAAAACCCGAATAACTTTAAATTTGAAATAACCAGCAGATACGATAAAACAAAGGAGCTTGGAGAAATTCTTGAGCAAGATCCCGAGCCCGGCTCAAAGCTTGTAAAATCAGGCTCTGTAATTGAACTTATAATTAACGGTAAGGATACCGAAATGTCCGTGCCTTATTGCAAAAATGTTTCTAAGGCAGAGGCTATTAAGGGGATTGAAGATAAAAACCTTTCACCGATGGTTATCGAGGTTTACGATAAGCTCACTCCTAAAGGATATGTCTGCGATACTTTCCCTCCTGCGGGCGTAAAGCTAACTGTAGGCTCTACAGTATATGTAATTGTCGCAAAGGATGAATACATTGAAAAAGTATCAGTGCCGAAGGTAACGGATACAACTCTGGAGGATGCTCAGTCAAAGCTCACTAAAAAGGGACTGGATTACAAGTATATCTATGATGACGAAAGCTTAGAGCCGGAGGGAACAGTAATCGGGCAATCTCCACTCCAATACAGCAAGGTTGAGGAGGGTACGATAGTTAATCTCGTTGTAAGCTCCGGAAAAGGAAGTCAGACAACGGTGAATATTACCGTAGATATGCCTATTAATGTAAATTATAACGTCGATATGACAGTATCAATAGACGGAAAGCTTGATGATTCATATTCAAAACGTCTTAATCCGTCCTATAACTCAAGCTATACGATGTCCTTTACAGGCAGCGGCAACGGTACAGTTATCGTTATGCTTGACGGTCAGACCTATCGTAAATACACGATAGATTATGCAAGCGGTGAATACCAGACCTCGTCATATAAATTTGTTCCTACTGAGGCGACCACAAAAGCACAACCCACAACCGCTCCACCCACGGAGAATCCGGCACAGGTAGAAACAGAACCTATGGACTACGATTATGACGGTGAGTAAATGAAAACATTAAACGGAATTGTTTTAAAAAGCACAGGCGGCTTCTATTATGTAGAAGTCGCCCAAGTGGTATATGAGTGCAAAGCACGCGGTATTTTTCGAAAAAAGAATAATTCGCCGAAAGTCGGCGACCGTGTTACAATAACCGTTCCCGAGGACGGATATTGTTCAATTGATGAGATATCCTCGAGAAAAAATACTCTCAGAAGACCTCCACTGTCGAATATCGATATTCTTGTGATTGTTGTTTCGACCGTAGAGCCTGCTCCGAATTATCTCGTAATTGATAAAATGACCGCAGCTGCTGTGGATAACGATATCGAACCCGTAATAGTAATCTCAAAATCCGATTTAAAATCGGCTGACGAACTGCTTTCTACATACCGAAAGTCAGGTATAAAAGCTTTTTCATATTCGAGCGATGACCCGGACTCAGCCTCTCATATTAAAGAACTTTTAAAAGGTAAAGTCTCTGCTTTTACGGGAAACAGCGGCGTGGGGAAATCTACGCTTTTAAATATACTCTATCCCGATTTAAAGCTTGAAACAGGTGAAATAAGTGAAAAGCTCGGACGCGGACGACATACCACAAGAACAGTTGAGTTATTTAATATTGACGGCAGTTATGTTGCCGATACCCCCGGTTTTTCAACTGTTGATCTCGAACGCTATAATATGATTGAGAAAGAAAATATTCAGTTCTGCTTTCCGGAGTTTGAGGAGTATTTAACAACCTGTCAGTTTTCATCTTGTTCCCACACCTGCGAAAAGGGTTGTTCCATTATCTCCGCAGTGAATGAGGGTAAAATCGCAAAAAGCAGACATCAAAGCTACGTCGCTATGTATGACGAGGTAAAGGATATAAAACAATGGCAGAAAAAATAAGATGTATTATAATTTGCGGATCGCCTGATTTTGACGCGAACTTCATTAAAAGCTTTGTGAATCCTGAAACCGATTTTATTATTTGTGCCGACAGCGGTTATCTGACCGCTAAAAGGTCAGATATAATACCGCATCTTTTTGTCGGCGATTTTGATTCCTTCAGCGGTGAAATTCCTGATGATATCGAGGTTATAAAGCTTAAGGTTCACAAGGACGACACCGATTCTATGCATTGTGCAGAAATTGCAGCTCAGAGAAATTTCAGGGAAGTAGTTTTGCTCGGAGCAACAGGTGCACGTCTTGACCACACGCTTGCAAATCTAAGCGTTCTTGAATATCTAAGTGATAACAAAATTAACGCATATATAGAAAACGAAAAGGAAACAGTAAAACTTTTATCAATCGGCGAATATATATTTAATAACCAAAACGAGAAAACCTTTTCTGTTTTTCCGTTTGGCTGTGACAAAATAACAATTTCCTATGACGGAGAGGTAGAATATCCCGCAAATAATCTTACCGTAAAATCCTCAGTTGCTGTCGGAATTTCTAATATCTTCCGATGTGATAGCGTAAAAGTTAGGCTTTCAAAGGGAAAGGCGTTATTCATCGTCAACAAATAAATCTTTATTTTTAACAAAACTGTAACTTTAAAAACATTTGCTGTTGTTGCAATTTAATGGATTGCTATGCTATAATTAGTCCAATTAGTGTGCTAAAATAAGCGAGTTATGCTGTGTTAAATTAATTTAATGTATTCGGGAGGTATTCGGATGTCATTATGTATGGGTTGTATGCGAGAGATAGGTGACAACGTTAAATGTCCGAGCTGCGGCTTTGATAACTCAAAAGGTCAACATTCTCCGTTTTTACCTTACGGAACCGTTCTTCACGGAAGATATATTGTCGGCTCCGTAATTGACACCAACGGCGAAAGCTCACGCTATATTTCTTTTGATAAGCAGACGGGTGATGTCGTAATTGTCTGTGAGTTTCTTCCTATGGGACTTTTTGAACGTGAGAACGACGAAACTAATATGCGAATCAGATTCGAAAATGACGATATCTTCCGAAAGCTAATGTCCGATTTTATTTCTTATTTCCGTACAATTGCGGAGCTAAAGGATTTTTCGGCACTTATAAGAATACATAATATTTTTCAGGAAAATAACACCGCTTATGTAATTGAAGAAAATCAGGACCTCATTCCTTTTGAGGAATATATTGAGAGAAGTAACGGCCATCTTGATTGGGATATAGCAAGACCTCTGTTTATGCCTGTTATCTCCGCTTTAGAGGCTATGCACCGCCGCGGGCTAGGTCACTATGCTATCTCACCTAAGAATATGTATGTCACAGCCTATGGTAAAATTAAAATAGCAGGCTTTGCAACTGCTAATGAGAGAAAGCGTGGAACTCCGCTCAAATCTCAGCTTTATTCCGGATGTGCGGCCCCCGAGCAGTACGAAAACAATTTCCCGATTGACAGCATTACCGAAATTTACGGAATATCAGCAACACTTTTCTATGCACTTACCGGAAACCTTCCCGCAAATGCTAAGGAAAGAATGAAGGATTCCAGACTTCTGATGAGTACAAGCACGGTAAAAAGATTACCGCCTCACGTTGTAACCGCTATCGCAAACGGACTTCAGGTTAAGCGTGAAAATCGTATTACCGATTTTGACGACTTACGCTCACAGCTTTCGGTTTCTCATACCGCTCAGGCTATCCAGGAGGAAATTTCCCGAACTGCCAATATGAATGTTAAGAAATCGGATATGAATAAAAATAACGGAATGTCCCACCGCAGCGTTGCGTTTATCGCTTCGGCAATAACAGTAATAGTTCTCGGAGTTTTGGGTGTTCTTTTTGTAATGCAAAATCCCCTGCAGGGTGCATTCACAGAGGGAGCGGTTGAAGAATCTACTGCCGCTACGGAAGAATGGACAGGAGAAACTATTCCTAACTATGTCGGAATGACCTATGAGGAGGCTGTTGCCGCAGCTGAAGAGGTAGAGAGTATTACAATTTACCGTGACGCTGAGGAAGTTTACAGCGACCAGTATGCCGAGGACGTAATTATGGAGCAGTCGCCAAAGGGCGGAGATAAGCTTACTGCTTCGGGTGATATTTCAATTACCGTTAAAGTCAGCAAAGGCGTTCAGATGAGAGAGCTTCCGTCTGTTAAGAAAAAGACAGTAAACTCCGCTGCCAAAGCACTTGCAAATCAAGGTTTTGTTGTTAATGCCGAATACCAATACAGCGACGAAATTGAAGAGGGAAGAGTTATCAGCTACAGAGATTATAAATCAGGCGATACCTTGGAGGACGGCTCAACAGTTACAATTATCGTCAGCAAGGGTTCGGAAGAAACAGAAGCAGCTACTTCATCCTATGAATAAATGATATAAGTTAAGCAGATATTATCAAATTATGCTTAACGCTCAAATAACAAAAAAGGCTGTCCCAAACGCTTGGTTTTGAGACAGCCCCATATTTTAGTTTCTATATTTTAAAATTTTGGCTTAAAAATTTTTCGGCATTTTTAATCATTTGGTTAAGCGACGAGTAGCTTTCGCTGAATTCTTCGGAAAGCTTATCCGCGGAAAGCTCAAGTCCGCCGATACTCTTGTTGTCCTTTATATCATTTATCTTAGCGTTGTTTAAAGCGAGCGATGCATTTATATATTCGTCAACAGAAACATCGCGGAGCTGAAAAATGTCGGAAGGGTTATTTTCTTTTAAAGAATAAATCTTTCTGAACATATTGTATTGCGAAATGCTGAGGTAGTCGCTTACATTTTTGCTTAGTTTTTTATTGTTGATTTGTGCGAGCAGGCTGTAAATTACCGCAATTGAGTTTACAAGCAGCTTTCGGTTAACCATACAGTAGGTATTACTCTTTGCTCTGTTAATGTCGCTCAGGTTTTCAATATCAGGTATATCGTCCTCTGCGGTATTCACTCCGTTT
>JAFLSL010000330.1 GCA_022510985.1 Ruminococcus sp.
ACGCATTTTCTGCCTCGCTCATCACTCATCGTTGTAACATATCCTCTGGGCTTGTTGAGCATTATGTAACGCTTACCGCCTTTTTTCTTTACGACGATGCGTTTATTGTGAACATAAACCTTATCTGTATCGGGATTAATTTTATCGCCGATATGAGCAACCTTGCCGTTAACCTTAACGGCTCCGTTTTCGATAAGTGTTTCAGATTTACGGCGTGACGCCACACCGCATTCTGCCATAAATTTTTGCAGTCTTTGAAGTTTAGAACGCATTATTAAAAAATCCTTTTATTTTATCCCATAGAGATTTATTTTCTTTGACAAAACCGTTATCTGTTATAACACTTAGCTTATGAACGGCAACCTTTTTGCCGTTTAGTGTATATACGATTTCGCCGACTTTTTCTCCCGATTTAAGCGGAGCATATAAAAAATTATCGAGAAATATCTCTCGTTTAATCTTGTTAAGCTCGCCTGCTTTAACGACAACACCTGTCACCTCTTCACCGCCGATTGAGGTTTTGTCTTCCACACCGCCTACGGTATCAACGTCAAGGAAAAAGTCCCTGTCGTCAATGGACTTCATACGGTAATTTTTAAAGCCGTAGTTATACATAGCGGTATGATCGTCCCAATCACGTTTATCGTCAAAGGTAACAGCAATAAGCGTTAGTCCGTCCTTTTTTGCGGCTGTAACAAGGCAACGTCCCGCCGCCATTGTGTAGCCTGTTTTTCCGCCTACGCAATACTCATATGTAGAAAGAAGGCGGTTATGGTTAGAGTAGGTTGAAATCTTATTTTCGGGTTTTATAAAATTTACCGTCTCGGTTTTCTTAGAAGTAAGCCTTTGAAAATCGGAGTTCTTCATAGCCTCAGCCATAAGCAGAGCCATATCATAGGCAGTTGTGTAATGCTCATCGTCATCAAGTCCGCTGGGAGTTACGAAGTTGGTATTCTTCATACCGATTTTTTTAGCACGCTCGGTCATAAGCTCGCCGAACTTTTCCTTGCTGCCCGATATTGTAATAGCCGCAGCGTTCGCTGCATCATTACCCGAGCAGAGAAGTATTCCGACAGCCAAATCACGCAGAGTTACAACCTCGCCGAGCTTTAAGTACATACTGCTGCCCTCAGTAATCATATCCTCGGTAAACTTGACCTGCTTATTAGACTTTTCGGCATATTCGAGTGTTAAAAGTGCTGTCATAATTTTAGTCGTGCTTGCGGGTTTACAACGTTTATTTTCGTTTTTAGAAAAATAAATCTCACCGTTATCGGCACAGTAAAGCACCGCAGAACTCGCACGCACGCTCAAGGCCTTTGAATTAAAAGAGCAAAAGGCAAAGGCAATAAAAACAGCAATTAAAAAAGCTAATACTCGTTTCATATCATCACCCTTTAATGATATGAAAAAACTTTCACTTTTATATTATCGACAACTGAAAATTTTAAAAAATATCCTCGTCTGTTTCCGCCGCCTCAAGATTTATGCTTTCGGGCTTTGTTTTTTCTTTTTTATCCTTTTTAAATAAAGCACTCACCTTGTCAACAAGCTCAGGCACCATACCGACAACTCTGTCTGCTGCACCGTCATATTTAT
>JAFLSL010000331.1 GCA_022510985.1 Ruminococcus sp.
ATACCTTTCCTTCATACGACAAACCTTTTTCATCTAATTTTTTATTAAAAAGATTATAAAGAGGTAATAATATCCTCCACAAATGTATGAATCTTCCTTTAATTTCTGATAACTTGTCCTTATCAAAGCTTTTCCAGAAGCCTTCAGACGGATTAAAACCGAATGCCTGAATTGTACTCGGAATTGAAAGAATTGAAGAAGCGAAGATGATAGGAAGTACACCGCCGAGAGCTACCTTGATAGGAAGGTGGGTGGACTGACCGCCGTACATCTTTCTTCCGACTACGCGTTTAGCGTATTGGATAGGAATTCTTCTTTCACTATCCTGCATAAAGGTGATAACCCATACAACAACAAGGAATACAATAACCCAAAGCGGTACAAGAATAAAGTACTGACTAAGGCCGTTGAGACCGTATTCCCAGTAAGAACCGAGAATAGAAATTGTATATGGGAAACGAGCTACAATTCCTGCAAAGAGGAGAATCGAGATACCGTTACCGATACCCTTCTCGTTTATCTGTTCACCGAACCACATCATTACCGCTGTACCTGCTGTGAAAGCAAGAACGATAACGATTGCGGAATACCAAAGACCGAATCCTTCTGTGTAAGTCGTAACACCCGAAGCCTTGAGGTACCACCAATAAGCGAAACCTTGAACAAGACCAAGACCAACAGTTACATATCTTGTGATAGTCGCAATCTTCTTGCGGCCTGCCTCTCCTTCCTTAGCCATTCTCTCGAGAGGAGGAATAGCAACGGTGAGGAGCTGCATAATGATTGAACTGTTGATGTAAGGTGTAACACCCATTGCGAAGAGTGTTGCGTTTGAGAACGCACCACCCGAGAGAGTGTTGAGGTAAGCTAAAGCTGAGTTAGTTGTGTTTACACCGTTTTCAGTCATAAGTTTACTTAACGCAGTCATATCGAGAAAAGGAACAGGGATAACTGAACCGATTCTGAAGAAGATTACGATAAGAATTGTGAATAAAATTTTTCTTCTAAGATCTGGGATACTCCAGGCATTTCTAATTGTTTTAAACAATTAAATCACCTCTGCCTTTCCACCGGCAGCCTCGATAGCAGCCTTTGCGGATTCTGAGAAAGCAGAAACCTTAACATTTAACTTTTTGTCAACCTTGCCGTTGCCAAGAACCTTGACAGCGTCGAAGGAATTCTTAATAACACCTGCAGAAACGAGAGCCTCAACAGTAACGTCAGCTCCGTCCTCGAACTTTCTGTTCAGAGTAGAAAGGTTAACAGTAACAACTTTCTTTGCGAAAATGTTATTGAATCCTCTCTTAGGGAGACGACGCTGAAGCGGCATCTGACCGCCTTCAAATCCGGGACGGATGCTTCCGCCTGAACGAGACTTCTGACCCTTCTGACCTTTTCCGGATGTTTTACCCCATCCTGAAGCGTGGCCACGTCCTACTCTTTTTACAGACTTCTTAGAGCCCTCAGCAGGTGAAAGTTCATTTAACTTCATAATTTTCGCACCTCCTTATGCTTCTGTAACCTCTACGAGGTGGTTAATTTTTGCTACCTTGCCCTTGGTCGCAGCGTTAT
>JAFLSL010000332.1 GCA_022510985.1 Ruminococcus sp.
TATATACTTCTTGTTATGTAGTAAAGCATACCAATACTTGTATCTAACCGATTTAAGATATTCGTTAACTTTAGAATCATTATCCTTACCATTAACTTTTAATTCTATAATCGGTCTGCGATAATCAAAACTTCCGTCCGACTTTTCTAACGAATTGAGGATATAAGGTTTTAAAGCCTCATATTCCTTTATAAGAGCTATACCAGCCTTGCACTCAACTTTATACTGTGCGATTGCCGCCTTGATATAATCAGTTAAGGCAAGCTCAGTATTGTCAAGTTGAATTTCTTCATATTTTTCTGCTTCAATAAAGCGGTGAAGAAATTCGCTGTCGAATACCTTAGCAGGGATTGCAACTTTAATAATTGCAACCTCAACGTCAGTTTGTCTTTCCGCTGCGGAAAACGAGTTCTCCACATATTCGATATTCGCTCCATATTCGTTGAGTTTCTGAACAAGAAGTTTTCGAGTGTTGGTATAAGGATTTCTGATAGTTTCAGCATTTAGCAGACAAATAATGTTTCCACCGTTCTTCTGCATTTCAAGAGCATTGAGAAGGTGTTTATCTCCTTCCGAAAAAGGAGGATTCATAAGAATTAAATCATAATGCTTGTCTGTTTCATATTTAAGAAAGTCGTCACCTACAATATGAATTCCATTATGAAAGAAAGTTTCTTTTTCTTCTTCTAAGTAAGTGTATCTTTCTTGCTCTTTTTTAGGCAAGTGCGAAATATCATAGCCTTCTCCACGTATATATGACTTATCGGAAAGCTCTCTAATCTCGCGAGAAATATCACGTTCTCTGTCACTTGAAAAGTTGTGTTTTAGAATAGCTCTTAAATTAGCGTCAATCTCTATACAGTCAACATCAAAATATTTGTTTTCTTTTTTTGCAAGTGCTCTGAGAAGGTCGCCTTTTCCTGCTGACGGCTCAAGAACGGTTTCTATTGTTGACCAATCAATCCCGAATAGAATCCTCTCTGCAAGTCCGGCAGGTGTTGGGTAAAATTCATTTTGCTTGTTTTCATTAACAATATCAAACAACGTCATTATAATTTTCACCCTCCTTTAACTTGTCTGTTCTCCTATTCCAAGCTTTAATTGCTTGTCCTTGTGCTACAAACTTTGTATCGTGCCATTTTTTTATAGTGACATACGGTCCACTTGCTCCACATCTGCCGCAAACAACTCTATAGCCGTTATTTCCTTGTCTGCGTATTCCTCGCCTACGGTCTGAACATCCGCAAAACGGGCAGGATTTTAAATCTTGTGTCCGGTCTGATTTCTGATTACCAATAATTGTATTCATTTATTAAATCCTCCATAATTATTTTATCAAAAGCGTTCTAAAAAGTCAATATATTTATAGAACGTCCTATAAATAATTTTTGTAACCTTTTAGAACTTTAAATATATGCTGTCGATTAATATAACAAGTTGTTCAAAAAGGTGTACCTTTCTGAACGTCAGAAAACAAAAAAATTGCTACCCCAATTTAATGGGGTAGCAAGAAAACTAACTTTTATAAAGGAATAGATAATTCATATAGCTCGTGAGGGGCAATGTCTT
>JAFLSL010000333.1 GCA_022510985.1 Ruminococcus sp.
TGGTGTAACTATGCAGGATGAAGGTGTTTCAAAGCTGTTAGAGCTTAGAGCGAGCGAAGTTAGTGCAAAGCTGGGAATTTAAAAAAGGATATATATAATTATGGGATTATTTAGTAAAATCAAAGAAGGCTTAAAGAAAACAAGAGATAGCGTTATCGGTCAGATTGACTCAATGCTCAAATCTTTCACCAAAATTGACGAAGAGCTTTTTGAAGAGCTTGAGGAGCTTTTGGTGATGGGAGATGTAGGTGTTAATACAGCACAGGATATTTGCGAAAAGGTCAAAGTAAGAGTTAAGGAAACGGGTACAACTGAGCCTGAGCAAATTCACACACTTCTTGAAGAAGTAGTTAGTGATATGCTTAAAGGCGGTCAGGAGCTTGATCTTAACACAAAGCCTTCCGTTATTCTTGTGATAGGGGTTAACGGCGTTGGAAAAACTACAACAATCGGAAAAATGGCTAATCGTTTTAGAAACGAAGGGAAAAAGGTAATGCTTGCCGCTGCTGATACTTTTAGAGCTGCGGCAATTGATCAGCTCTTGATTTGGTCTGATAGAAGTCGCTGTGATATTGTTAAACAGAGCGAGGGCAGTGATCCCGCCGCCGTTGTTTTTGACGCAATCTCAGCCGCAAAATCCAGAGGCTCAGACGTTATTATTGTTGACACAGCCGGACGACTTCACAATAAAAAACATCTTATGGACGAGCTTGCAAAAATCAACAGAATTATAGACAGAGAATTACCTGATTCGTCTAAAGAAATTTTACTTGTACTTGACGCTACAACAGGTCAAAATGCAGTTTCTCAGGTTGAACATTTTAAAGAAGCAACAGGGATAACAGGTATCGTGCTTACAAAACTCGACGGCACTGCCAAAGGCGGAATAGTTCTTGCTATAAAAAATACTCTCGACGTTCCCGTTAAGTTTATTGGTGTCGGTGAACAGATTGATGATTTACAGCCGTTTGATCCTGATGAGTTTTCGAAGGCATTATTTGATTTTAGCTAAGATGTAATGATGAAGTTTATAATCGCTACAAATAACGCAAAAAAATTAGTAGAACTTGAGAGGATTTTATCTCCGCTTGGTATTAACGCAGTCTCAGCTAAAGACGCGGGAGTAACTCTCGAGGACGTTGAAGAAACAGGTACTACATTTAAAGAAAACTCATATATAAAAGCCGATGCTGCTTGCAAAAGAACAGGCTTACCCGCAATTGCCGATGATTCGGGAATTTGTGTAGATGCCTTAGACGGAGGTCCAGGTATATATTCTGCAAGGTTTGCCGGAGAAGACGCGACCGACGATGATAAAAATAATCTTATCCTAAAGCAGCTCGAAGATTTTGACGAAAAAAACAGAGGTGCTCATTATACTTGTGCAATAACCTGTGTTTTTCCAAATGGTGATACACTTCAGGTAGAGGGTAAATGCTTTGGAAAAATTGCTCACGCTCCTGAAGGTGACGGCGGCTTTGGTTATGATCCTATTTTTCTCTATAACGGTGTTTCTTTCGGAAAGTTTTCGGATGAAGAAAAGGATAAAGTAAGCCCTA
>JAFLSL010000334.1 GCA_022510985.1 Ruminococcus sp.
TAAACCAAAAGCCGTGATAAAAACGGTTAAGATTAAAGTTAAATAGAGGTTTACTTCTCCTTGATGAAATTTAAAAAAACAGCTCCTGTCCGTATGGGCAGGAGTTGTTTTTAATTAATTTTTCAAAAGCACTTATTGTCTTACCTTCCTTTGGACAGAAGAATAATAATTGCCGATAAACTTTTTATTTTTATGCCCAATGCCGGAAAGGCTCTATAATTTTATCTATTTTTAATAAAAATTCCGATAAAAAAGTTATTTATTTTATAATTTTACTTGAACTTGAGAATAATATTTGATATTATATATTATGAATAGTATGTTAATTTTTGGAAATCCATTAAAGGAGGCGGACAATGAACTATAACTTCAACGACGAGCGTACCGCACTTGAGCTTTATCACGACGGAGACGCTGTAAGAGCACACGACATTATGGGTGCACACCTTGTCAATTGGGACGGTCGCGAGGGAGTAGTTTTCCGCGTTTGGGCACCGAATGCTCTTACGGTGTCCGTTATCGGTCCGTTTAACGACTGGAACAATATGAGCAACTATATGTACAAGGTCGGCGACAAGGGAGTTTGGGAGCTTTTCATCGAAGGCTTAGACGAATTTACACGCTATAAATACTGTATAGAAACTCCGTGGTTTGAGAAAAATATTAAATCAGACCCCTTTGCTTTCCATACCGAGACAAGACCCGACAATTCATCTATCGTCTATAATCTCGGTCGATACGAATGGCACGACAGCGAATGGTTTCAGTATAAAAAGGACAATCCGCACAAAGAGCAGCCTGTTAACATATATGAAATTCACGCAGGCTCATGGCGAAGATTTTCCGACGGAAACTTTTTCAGCTACAGAAAGCTAGCTGACGAGCTTATCCCCTATGTTAAGGAGATGGGATATACTCATATCGAATTTATGCCGATTACCGAATATCCCTTTGACGACAGCTGGGGATATCAGGTTACGGGATTTTTCGCCCCAACCTCACGCTACGGTGAACCTGACGATTTAAAATATCTTATTGATTTATGCCACCAAAACAATATCGGCGTAATACTTGACTGGGTACCCGCACATTTTCCAAAGGACGCTCACGGGCTGGCACGCTTTGACGGAACCTGCTGTTACGAATACGAGGGCGAACGCCGAGGCGAGCATAAGGAATGGGGCACTTATGTTTTCAATTACGCAAGATACGAAGTAATAAGCTTTCTTGTTTCAAGTGCAATGTTCTGGATTGAGCAATATCATTTTGACGGAATACGCGTTGACGCGGTAGCCTCAATGCTTTATCTCGATTATAACCGTCAAAAGGGTGAGTGGGATCCGAACGAATTCGGCGAAAAGGAAAATCTCGAGGCGGTTGAGTTTATCAAAAGAATGAACACAGCGGTGCATATGTACCACCCCGACGTGATGATGATTGCCGAGGAAAGCACATCGTGGCCAAATGTTTCCGCTCCGATAGAAAAGGGCGGTTTGGGATTCGACTACAAATGGAATATGGGCTGGATGAACGATATGCTCCGTTATATG
>JAFLSL010000335.1 GCA_022510985.1 Ruminococcus sp.
ATTCTTAACTATTAATTCTTAATCTTTAATTGTCCTTATCGGACTTCCGCAGTTTTGGCAGAAGTAATTGTACTTGCCCACCGGATATCCGCACTGTGTGCAGAATTTCGGAGCCTTCGGCGAAGAGGTGTAATCCTCTTGCTCTTCGTCAGTATTATCTTCTACCGGAACGCTGATCGGTGCCTGAATCGGCTCCTCATACTGCTCAAAGGTTTCTTCCTGTACCGGAGCGGAAACCTCTTCCTGCAAAGGAGCAGCAGACACGGCGTCTGCCTGAGGGCTGTACGGAGCCTGAGGCGGCTCTGAATAAGACTGAACAGGTGCCTGCGGAGCAGGGGGAACATCCGGCTGAGTATTATACGGAGCAGGAGTTGGCTCTGCATACTGCTGAACGGGCATCTGAGGAATTTGGCGATATGACTGAGGTTCCTCAAATATATCCGTTTCCTGAGGATATGCAGGTGCCTCAATCTGAAATCTTACGGATAAATCCTTAATATAGGCGGAGTATTTAACCGCAAGAATTCCGAGTGCAATACTCGCCGCAATCGAGATTGCTGTTGAAATTCCAATGAGCGTAAGCTGTGCGTTATTAAAATAAAGCGAAAAATACTCTTTTAATATAATGTATGCAAAAATCGAGCCTGCAATTGATAAGCCCGCGGAAATAAAGCACATAACTCCGAAGAGCATAGCACCCTTGTTTTTCAGGTAAATCGAAGTAAGACTTTTTCTGATTGAGTTTGCGAAAACTACATTTGAAATTGAGGTAGTCAAAGCAAACGCAATCAAGAAAACAAATATTGCTATAAAAAAGTATATAAATATTTCTATTTCACGAAGCGTCGGGTCACTTGTGCCTAAAAAGTTGCCGAGTGAACCTAAAATAATAACAAGTAAAATGCCTACAAAGGTTAAAATACAAACAAAAACAAGCGAAATAATGGAGATAACCTTGAACATAACGGACGGCACCGCTAAATTGTTATCGTGCTTATGACTTAATATAAAGAATAAGAGAAAAGACACAGCCAGAAGTATTCCTGTTACATCAAGCGAAAACATATGACTTGTATTAACGCTGTCTGAGCTCAAAGATGAGTTGTAGCCTTGACTATTAAATAAAAGCTCCCTAAAGCCGGTCGTTAAACTGTTTGATAAAAAAACATAACATATTAATTCCGACAGGAGCGACGAAAAAGATAAAATCGCAACAACCAAAACTATCGGTCGGCGGAAAAATCCTTTTACAATGTCAATGTTCTGTTGATATGGACTTTGAACCATAGTACCACCTCTAATATATTATACAATTATTTTATCCTAAACATGATTTAAAATCAATATTTTTTATAAAAAAAGCAGATAAAATCGAATATTGTAGAAATAAAAAAATTTCTTAAAATTTTTTGCAAAAAGATATTGACATTTTCAAATAAACGTAATATAATTTTAATGTTCGCCGCACAAATGCGACGACACACAGAACCTTGAAAATTAAACAACGAAAGTAAAGAAACCCGTGATGACTTT
>JAFLSL010000336.1 GCA_022510985.1 Ruminococcus sp.
CAGATTTATGTCAAATTTATACCGACGTTGAGGGCGTTTACACAGCCGACCCGAGAAAAGTTAAAAACGCAAAGAAACTTAAAGATATTTCCTACGACGAGATGCTTGAGCTTGCAACCTTAGGTGCACAGGTGCTTAACAACCGTTCCGTAGAGATGGCAAAAAAATATAACATTGAGCTCGAGGTTCTTTCAAGCTTAGTAAAGGCTCCGGGCACTATAGTAAAGGAGAAAAGTAAAATGGAGAAAATGTTAATCAGTGGTGTTGCAAAGGACACAGACGTAGCGAGAATTTCAGTTATAGGCGTTCCGGATGAACCGGGATTTGCTTTCAAGATTTTCTCAAAGCTTTCATCCAAAAACATCAACGTTGATATTATCCTCCAGTCTATCGGTCACAACGGCAAAAAGGATATTTCCTTTACTGTAGCAAAGGACAGAGCTGCTGACGCTGAAAGCTGCGTTAAAGAGTACGTTGAGAATGTAAACGCTAATGACTTTATTGTAAACACCGAGGTCGCTAAAATTTCTATCGTTGGTGCAGGTATGGAAAGCCACGCAGGCGTTGCTACAAAAATGTTTGAGGCACTTTATGACGCTCAGATTAACATTCAGATGATTGCAACCTCAGAAATCAAGGTCAGCGTACTTATCGACAAAAAGGACGCAGACAGAGCGGTAGCTGCAATTCACGACAAGTTCTTCGAACAATAATTTTAAATTTCTACGTCAGACGTGGACGTTCCTATCTTAAATCCATATCCCCCATACCTTTCTTCCTCTATCTTACTTTGGATATAAAGGATAGATTCTGCTATAGACTGTTTATAAAAATCAACAACTCCTGCCCTTATTTGGGTAGGAGTTGTTTTTCATTTAGGAATAAACCTTATCTATTTTTTTACTTAACAGTTACCTTTAGTTTTAAGGTTTTAACACCGTTAACTTTGATTTTCAAGGTCGTTTTGCCTTTCTTTAATCCGCGAACTTTAATAACCTTTGCAGATTTTTTAGAAATAATTTTTGCAACCTTAGAATTGATGTATTTGTTATTAATTTTCTTTGCTTTTCCGTTTATTTTCACCTTTACGGACTGACCCTTCTTAACCTTAACCGACTTAATGGTTTTCTTGTTTTTTATTAGTTTAGGAGCTGACGAAACATTAACCTTACAGGTGTATTTCTCACCGTTTAAAGCCGTAGCAGTAATGTTAACCTTACCTTTGTTAAGTGCGGTTACTTTACCGTCTTTAACAGTTGCAATTTTTTTGTTTGATGACTTCCAGCTTTTCACGGAAAACTCCGTAGCTCTTATTTCTGCTGTTTCCCCTGCCTTTAACTTCAGACTGGTTTTATTGAGCCCTCTGTCAAGATGAAGATAATAGTTGGGTTCAGCAAACTCAATATCCTTATAATCATTCAATATTTTTATAACCCTAAGAACATTCACTTGGTCGTGCTTATCCAATGTAAGTAAGAAAATGTTGGTTCTTGTTTCCCCTGTAATACATCTA
>JAFLSL010000337.1 GCA_022510985.1 Ruminococcus sp.
TACTGCTCCAATCTTTTTTCTTAAGCGTATCTGTAGCAATATTTTCATCCTCAACATTATACACGGGCGAGGTGTTAGCCTTTGTAGCAGCAACATAGGTGCTTCTTGTAGCCTGAGTAGGAGTAACAACGTTGTTGGACTTTGGCGTTGTAGCCACAGTCTGTTTGGGAGGCTGAGTCGCCTTTGTAGCTTTTGTCGCCTTTGTAGCTTGTGTAGCTTGAGTTATCTTTTTAGTTGTTGCCTGTGTTGCAGCGGTTTGAGGAGTTGTTTCAGTCGGGACAGGCTGTTCGCTAACAATAGGTGGCGGATCTGTAGCTACAGGCTCGTCACCATCGTCCGCAAATACGTTCACCGTGCAAAGTGAGAATATAAAGATTAAAACAAAGAATAGATAAGTAAATCTTATTTTTTCTTTCATTTTTGCACTTCCTTCCAAATTTGAGGATCAGTTTTACGAATTACTGTCCTCGTTATCGGCGTTTGCGGCTGTGGTTGCCTCAGGCTTTACGTAGAACATATTCGAGTCGTACTTATTTACAGCACCTTCGTTAATCGCAAGTGCGTCTGATTTTTCAAGCTCTTTTCCTGTCTTTTCAATAAGATCATTGAGGTCCTCGCTCTTCATATTCTGAAGTACGGTAGATCTGTTTGAATCAGATTTAATGTAATCGTCAATATCTTTTTTGATATCGTTTCTTACTACGATATAAGCAATCGGGCTGTCGCCGTCTTCGCCGACTGTTATAACAGAAGCCTTCTTTGCGGAAAGCTTGTTAACTGCCTTGTAGATATCAGCATTATTGCTTTCTAAATCTTTCTTGGTAGAAACAGTATCCTTAACCTCGTCAGCGGATGCTGTGTCGTAATTCTTTTCGCATTTCTTAGCGGCTTTACCAAATGTTGTATCTCCGCTTGAAAGCTCATCTGCAATTTCTTCAAGCTCATTCTTGATTCTCTTAATCTTCTTATCAGAGAACTTTTTAGAAGTTGAGTTTCCGTCAGCGTCGGTAGAAGATTTGTAAAGATTTACGGGAATGTAGCTGTAGTCAACATAGTTTTCAACAAAGTAATCTGTAAGGTCTTTGTCGGAAACTTCCTCTAAACCGCCCTTGTCGTAAAGCTTGTTGAATAAAGCGTTCTGCTTAACGCTTGCCTCATAGGAAGCATAGCTGAAGCTCTCGAAGGAAACGCCGTATTTTGAAAGCTCATCCTTCTGAGGCTGATAGTAACCGTATGAAGCATAGGGTCCCATATCCCATGAATCCTGTGCTGTGGATTTAGCACTTTCCATAGATGCCTCATCCCATGACGCGTCGTCCTTTGCAACAAGATAGTCAAGAGCGATAAGGTTGAGCATAATCTTGTTAGCCTCATCCTTAATCCAATCTTTAGCAACAGCCTTGTTGCCGTCGTCGTCAGTTATTTTGATATCCATAAAAGACTCGTCTTCTTTATAGTCCTTTGACTTTTCCGCATATGTCTTAGCCTGACTATATGCCTGATAA
>JAFLSL010000338.1 GCA_022510985.1 Ruminococcus sp.
TTTAAGGTGCTCAATATCTTCAACAACAAACCAATGGCATATGTTCATTTTAAGATTTTCTGTGTATTCGGCAAGCTCCTCTAAATCTGGTTTTTCGTTTTTGTATTTGTTTCCTACATAATACATTAAAGCCCCAAGACCAACCGATGCACAACGTGAATCTATAATAGTAATTTTACGCTCGGGATATTTTTCTAATATATCTCTTGACGCAATCAGACTTGTGTTATATGTGCCGCTTAAACCGGATGTAAAGCATACATAAAGTATGTCCTTTCCTTCTTTTAAAAACTTTTCAAAAAATTCTAAATAAGAATTATAACTTATCTGTGTAGTCTGTGAAAGAACTCCGTTCTTTAAGTTTGTATAAAATGTTTCCAAACTCATCTCTCGGCAATCGAGGTAGTGATTATAAACCTTGCCTTCCATAAGAAAGCCTAAAGGCATAACCTCCATATCGCATTTTTTCGCAAAATCAGCAGGGGAATCGCAGGTTGTGTCTGTCATAAGTATATATTCTCCGTATTTACTCATAAGAACCTCCTAATCAAAATCATACATAGATTATAATAAATAGAAAAATAAATGTCAATAAAGAGGTGTTATATTTTGAATTGCAGATTAGTAGAGCTTAGAAACAAAGAGGTAATAAGCTGTGAAAACGGGTGCCGGATAGGCTGTGTTGACGATTTAGAAGTGGATACAAGAGATGCCCGAGTATGTGCACTTGTTATATACGGCAGGCTTAAATTCTTTGGGCTTCTGGGAAGAAAAGATGACTGCATTATTCCGTGGGAGAATATTAAGCTTATCGGAGAGGACACAATTCTTGTAAATTTTAATTCTCCATACCAGGAAAAAAGAAGAAAAAAGGGTGGTTTTCCAAAGTTTTTTTAAAATTACCGCATTTCTACCTGTTTCAAAAAACTTTTTAAGTTCTCTTAGTTATTTTGTTTACTTTTAACAATGGTATTTTCGCTTAAAAGAAATAGAATTACAAGAGTTTTACAAACTGTAATTATTGTAACCGGATTAAGGGGTATAGGGATTTGCATTTTTTTTCAATGTGTGTTTAAATAGCGTCGAAATGAAATTGTGTGAACCCAAAAATTAAGACGACTAAAGGATACGTGTTGATTTAGAACGTACTCGATAGGAGGAATAGTTTTGAGAAGTTCAAATTACAAGCATTTAAAACAAACCCCTGCAAAAAAATCTTGCAGATATGCAAAGCCCGAAAAGAAAGCAAAGAAAATTTCAAAACTCGGTTCAGTTGTTGTGACTGCTGTTGTTGTTTTCGGTGCGGTAATTATTCCGGGTATTACCCTTATTCAGGACGTTAACGCTGTTACAATCCCTGCTGACAATGCTTTTGGCATTGATACAAGCGATGTTTTTCCTGAAGTAATTGCTGATTCTGAATGTAAAGAGGAAAAAACTACAGAAGCTACAGAGGCAACTACAGAGAAGAAAATCGTAAAAGCAAAAAA
>JAFLSL010000339.1 GCA_022510985.1 Ruminococcus sp.
GAGTGTTTGTTTTCAACTCAATACAAAAACCTGCACATCCTTCCGAGTTCGCTCGATTTAGCCGCGGCGGAGCTTGAAATCGTAGAAAAACCGCACCGCGAGGCACTTTTGAAGAACGCGGTTCTTCCGATAAAGTACAACTACGACTACATAATAATCGACTGTCCACCCTCACTCGGACTGATTACAGCGAACGCAATGACGCTTGCGGACACAATTTTGGTACCGATTCAATGCGAATACTACGCACTTGAGGGGCTTTCACAGCTGATGAGTACAGTACGACGCGTAAAAAGGCAGTATAATTCAAGTTTAGAGCTTGAGGGAGTACTGCTCACAATGTACGACGGCAGACTTAACCTCACCCAGCAGGTAGTTGAGGAAGTTAAAAAATTCTTCCCGCGAAAGGTTTTTAAAACGGTTATCCCGCGTGGAGTTCGACTTTCAGAGGCACCTTCGTTCGGAATGCCGGTAATTTACTACGACAAGTCCTGTAAGGGAAGTGCTGCATACACCGAGCTTGCAAAGGAAATAGACGGAAGGAAAAACTAACTATGGCAAAAAAAATAGGCGGTCTCGGACGCGGTTTGGATGCAATTTTTATTCAGAACGAAACCGAGGACGGAGCAAACACCGTGACATTAAAAATCTCGGAAATCGAGCCGAACCATAATCAGCCGAGACGTGATTTTGACGAGGAAGCGTTAAATCAGCTTTGTGAAAGCATAAAGGAACACGGGCTTATTCAGCCGATTCTTGTAAGACCTCTGCTCGGCGGAGGGTATCAGATTGTAGCGGGTGAACGCCGTTATCGGGCTTGTCAGCTTGCGGGAATAACAGAAGTTCCCGTAACAATCAGAGAGCTGACCGAGCAGGAAACAATGGAAATCGCCCTCATAGAAAACCTACAGCGTGAGGACTTAAACCCGATAGAAGAGGCACTCGGTTACAAATCGCTTATGGATGAGCACGGCTTGAGTCAGGACGCGGTTTCAAAGGCGGTCGGAAAATCCCGACCGGCAATCGCAAACACCCTGAGGCTTTTAAATTTACCCGAAAAGCTAAGCACAATGGTGCGTGACGGAAAGCTCAGTGCAGGCCACGCAAGGGCACTTTTATCTGTTGAAGATAAAAATGATATGCAGGCTTTAGCGGAAGAAGTCATAAACGCAGACCTTTCGGTTCGCCAGATTGAAAAGCTCGCAAAGCAAAAGTCGAAAAAACCAAGTGTGAAAAAGGCAGAAAAAAAGCCGTCATATTACGCAATGGTTGAGCAAACCTTGTCCGAATACCTCGGCAAAAAGGTAAAGGTAAGCCCGCTTGCAAACAAAAAAGGCGGCACGCTTTCGATAGAATTTTACAGCGACGACGAGCTTAAAGAGCTTGCAAAGAAATTAGAGGATAAATAAGGAGCAATCAAAATGATAGACATTAAATTTTTAAGAGAAAACCCCGACGCGGTAAAGGAAAACATAAAGA
>JAFLSL010000034.1 GCA_022510985.1 Ruminococcus sp.
AGACCGTCAACATTCGTCGGATCTTCGCCGAGAGTAATTTCTTTTTTACATTTATCAAATAGAACAACAGTCTCAAAGAGATTGCGTCTGCCGTCCTGAATGTACTGACCGAGAGAATGAAGGTCGGTTGAGAAGATAACGCTTGCAGGGAAAATACCCTTTTTATCCTTACCCTCAGACTCACCGTAGAGCTGCTTGAACCACTCGTTCATAAGTGTATAGGCAGGCTCGTAGCTTACCATAATTTCGGTGGAATAACCCTTGTTGTAGAGGATATTGCGTAAAGCCGCATATTTATAGCAGTCGTTTGTGTAGAGATCATCGTTATTAAACTCGTCCTGAGCCTTCTTAGCACCTGACATAAGAGCGTCAATATCAGCACCTGCTACAGCGATAGGAAGAAGTCCTACTGCGGTAAGAACTGAGTAACGTCCGCCTACATCGTCGGGAACTACGAAAGTTTCGTAGCCTTCCTCGTCAGCTAGCTGCTTTAAGGTTCCGCGAGCTTTATCGGTTGTGCAGTAGATACGCTCTCTTGCACCCTCTTTGCCGTACTTTTTCTCGAGCATATCGCGGAATACGCGGAATGCGATTGCAGGCTCTGTGGTTGTGCCTGACTTAGAAATCATATTGATAGAAACATCCTTGCCCTCGCAAAGCTCGATAATATCGGCGAGTGCTGAGGAGCTGATTGAATTACCTGTAAAGTAAATCTGCGGTGTATCCTTAGCAAGTGCGTTGTAGTTAGGAGAGGTTAAAAACTCAATAGCCGCTCTCGCACCGAGATATGAACCGCCGATACCGATTACGACAAAAACATCGGTATCCTTTTTAATTTTTTCTGCCGCCTTTTTAATGCGGGCAAATTCTTCTTTGTCATAGTTAGTAGGAAGGTCTACCCAGCCTATAAAGTCATTTCCGAGACCTGTTCCGTTGTGGAGAGCCTTGTGGGCATTTTTTACCTGTGCCTCAATACCCTTATACTCATCCTCGCCTACAAAACCGTTAAGATATTTGTCTATAATTTTTGTTGACATTTGATTACCCCCAAATAATATAGTTACGTTTCACTATATATTTATAGAACCATTTTAGCACAAAACGGCAGGGTATGCAATATTTAATGGAAATTTTTTTACATTTGTCTATAATGCAATCAAAGCCCTGCAGACAGCTGACATCACAGAGGAAAAGGTCATTTTCTCAATCGTGTTTTTCGCCGTTATTTTACAGCTTTTTAAAAGTTCTTTTCCCGAATAGTAATTAACCTCACCTATAGTATCCCCCGCTTTTATCGGAGCTTGCAATTCTTTTTTTACTTTGCATTCTGTTATGAGCTTTTCGCCTGAGGAACGGCTGACTATCATTGAGCCGGGATTTTCGCAACGCAAAAACAGAGTATCGCCCATTCCGCCTTTAACCTTAACGTCAGCGGTTGC
Source organism: Ruminococcus sp. (assembly GCA_022510985.1). Lineage (GTDB taxonomy): Bacteria > Bacillota > Clostridia > Oscillospirales > Acutalibacteraceae > Ruminococcoides. Next base: position 1,440 of record JAFLSL010000034.1, read on the forward strand.
CTTTTTCGGGAGAGTTAATTTTTCTACAGTATAATTTGCAAAGCCGTAGTCGAGCAAAGCGGCACTGTCGGCAAAACGAGCCGTTCCGGTATCGCAGCCGAGAACAACGGCAATAAGCGAAAGTCCGTCGCGTTCGGCACTCGCACTCATACAACAGCCCGCGTCGTCGGTTGTGCCTGTTTTAAGACCCGTTATTCCCTTATAAGTTTTTAAAAGTTTATTTGTATTTACGATTTGCGTTTCTCCGCCGCGTAGGTCATCGAGCCAGATTGATGTGTAGTCAAAAATTTTCTTGTGCTTAATAAGCTCAGCTGACATAAGGGCAACGTCGTATGCCGAGGTCAGATGACCGTCTTCATCAAGACCGTTGCAGTTTTTAAATGTCGTGTCATTCATTCCGAGTAATTTAGCCTTTTTGTTCATCTCGGAAACAAACGAGTCTTCACTTCCGCTGATTGCCTCGGCAAGGACAACCGCCGCGTCATTTGCGGAGGCTACGGCGGTAGCTTTAATGAGGTCATCAACCGTCATTGTTTCGCCTTCCTCAAGCCAAATATCCGAGCCGCCCATAGACGCGGCGTGAGCAGACGCGGAGAGCGTATCGGAAAGCTTTAATTTTTTGCTATCCACCGCCTCCATAGCAAGCAAAAGCGTCATAACCTTTGTAACGGACGCACAGGCACGCTTATCGTGGCTGTTTTTATCGGACAAAACTTTTAAGCTTTCTGCCTCTATCAGCACGGCTGACGGTGCACTTACATTGACATTACTTTTTGCCGACGCGACAATCGGAATTGACGCGGTAATAAGAATACATATAAATATTGAAACCAACTTTTTAAACATAAAAAACACCTCGTTCAAATATACGAACAAGGTGTTTAATTTATACATTATTTATAAGGCAAACAGCGTGGGCTGAAATCCCCTCGCCCGAACCTGTGAAACCGAGCTTTTCCTCGGTAGTCGCCTTTACGCTGACCTGAGATATATCAATTTTGCACGCATCGGCAATATTTTTACGCATAGAAATTATGTAGTCCTTGAGCTTAGGCTTTTGGGCAATTACGGTTGAGTCGATATTTCCGATAGTATAACCGTTTTCACTAAGAACCGCACAAACCTCTTTTAAAAGCAAAAGGCTGTCGGCACCCTTAAAGCGTTCGTCTGTATCGGGGAAAAGCTTTCCGATATCGCCGAGAGCCGCTGCACCGAGCAGAGCGTCCATAATCGCGTGCAAAAGCACGTCGGCATCGCTGTGTCCGAGCAGTCCTTTTTCGTACGGAATATCCACTCCGCCTAGGATAAGCTTTCGGTTTTCTACTAATTTATGTACATCGTAGCCGTGTCCTATTCTCATTTCAGTTTACCTCTTTTAAAATATTCCGGGCAAGCTTAATATCATTTTGAGTCGTCAGCTTGATATTCGTTTCGCTGCCGAGAACTATATGTATCTTTTCGCCGATATTTTCAACCAGCTTGCAGTCGTCGGTTACAGGCTCTTTGTTTTCTTTTGCAAATTTGAGTGCTTTAAGATAGATGCTTTTCTCAAAAACCTGCGGAGTTTGCACTGCTCTGAGCGTGCTCCTTTCAGGGGTTGAAATAATTTCGTTTTTGTCGTTTACAACCTTAATCGTATCGGTTACAAATGTTCCCAACACAGCACAGCCGTTTTCAACAGCACAGGCAACAACCTTTTTAATGTCGTCCTGAGAGATAAGCGGACGTGCTCCGTCGTGAATTGCAAAATGAGTGGTTCTTTCGTCACATCCAAAAACGCCGTTTCTGACGCTTTCGTCACGTGTAGCACCGCCCAAAACGGTAGCCCTGACCTTATTAAATCCTTTTTCCGAAACTATATTTTCAATCTGCATTTTATCGTTTTCGCGGCAGACTACGACAACGCCGTCAATTACGTCAGAACGCTCGAACGCTCTCAGCGTATGAGCGATAACAGGTTCTCCGCCGAGGTCGATAAACTGCTTGCTGATTTTAAGTCCCATTCGACTTGAATTCCCTGCGGCAACCACAACCGCACTTACAAAAATATTATCCATAATTAACCAAACAGCGATTTAATAAAGGCGGTTATAAAATCGGTTCCGTAGATTACAACTGCTAACGCAATAATAAATAGAATAGCGGTAGTAATTCTGACGAAGGTACGCTTTGTGCGTGACATACTTTCAAACTCTTCCTCATAAGAGCTTTCGGGAGCGTCTTCAACAATCTCTGCACCTTCAATTTCAATTGCACCGATTCCTACCGCAACATCATACGCCTTTTCGTAAAGCTCATAAGGTACAAGGATATCAAAGCCGTCAAAATCCATTCCCGTAACAAGCTGGGAATTTGCACTTACCATATGGCGTGTATAAATACTCGGGATACCGCTGTCGGACAAAGCCGCCTGAACGCGGTCACGCTCAAGCACATCTCCGCTGCAAAGATAAACCGAGGTAGTTTCATCTTCAATAGTTTTAAGAGCCTTGCTTTTGCAATTTACGCAGGTACAATTTGTATCCTCGTCATTGTAAAGCTTTTTGCATTTCGGACAATATTTCATAGAATAAGCCCCCTTTTCTGTAATGCTATCGGTTGATACAATTATAGCAAAGGGAGCGTTATTTTTCAAGTAGATGTAAACGGCAGGCAACAGCTTACCGCTTTGAAGTAATTTATTACATAAATACAGGCTGATACTGTTCTCTTTTCAGCGTTTTTTCAACGCAGTCGGGAATCAACTCAAAATGCCCGACAAGGGACTTAGGCTTGTTCACATAATCGTCCTGACTCATCGGAACAAAGTAAATATTTTTGGTATTTAAAAGCCGACCGATATTCTGGGCTGAGGCTCCGAGACCGTCGTTTGTCGAAACACAGAGCAGTACGGGACGGTTTATCCGAAGATGTGACTTTACCGCCATTGAAACGGCACTATCGGTTAAACCGAGCGAGAGCTTTGCGAGAGTATTACCCGTGCAAGGAGCTACAACAATAAGGTCGCACATTTTTTTAGGACCTATAGGCTCTGCAGCAGAAATTGAGCTTATGACCTTATTGCCTGTTATCTCTTCTATTTTATCTATAAAATCCCGAGCAAGTCCAAAACGGGTATTTGTTGACGCCGCCGTTTCGGACATTATGGGAATAACATTATAGCCGTCATCAATAAGCCTTTCAATTTCAGAAATTGCTTTTGAAAAGGTACAAAACGAACCGCAGATAGCATATCCTATATTCGCTTTCGCCAACTGTATTCCTCCTTAATAATTGTTAAGACGGTGTCCGCTATGATTTTTCCCGCCGACAAAGGAGAATATTTTCCGGGAAGTGCAGAGGCTAAAAACGCAGTATAGCCGAGTTTATCGGCTACGTCGAAATCTACTCCTCCAGGATAAGAAGATAAATCTATTATAAGAGTATCGAAATCGCTGTTCTCGAGAATGTTTTTATCAATAACGAGTGCGTCTGCGGTATTAAAAACTATATCGTATTCGGAAATTGAGTTTAACTCACAAGTGTTAATAGCTTTGTTTCCGTCACAATTTATATAGGCTGAGTTTACTGAGCTACGCGTTGCGACGGTTACATCGGCACCTAGAGCTTTAAGCATTTTAGAGAGGATTTTTCCTATTCTGCCATAGCCTATTACAAGAATTTTTGCACCGAAGATTGTTCCCTCATAGCTTTTTAAGGCTACGCCTACAGCACCCTCGGCGGTTGGAAGAGCGTTTTTTACAGCGAAATCCTCACGCTTTAATAAATCAAATGCGTTTATTCCGCTTAGCGAATTTGCCCTACCCATAAAAACGGGCTTGTCAGAAAGCTTTATGAGAAGCTTGTTATCTATTTTTATTTCTTTTTCAGAAAAATTACAAGGAATAACATCGCCTTTAACGCCCGTAATCGGAAGAATAAAGACATCGCCCGCACTAAGTGCAGTATCTAAATCCACAAGCTCAAGCTTGCCATAGCTTTCAAGCGAGTCAAAGCCCGCAAGCATAACGCGATAGCCGTAATCTGAAAGTGCCTTTGCACAGAAAAGCTGACGCTTATCTCCGCCTATTAACGCTATAGTATCAAATTTCATATCAAACACCTTTTTGGGATATATGACATAATATGAAATTCAATAAAAGTTGTGAAATCATTTTTAAATCGAGAAGATAGAAAGGCATAAAATCGACGTTATCATTTCGACCGTTATAGTCTTATTTAAATTTCCGAACCTATCCCTTCTATCCAAAGTTAGATAGAGAATGTACAGTATGGGAGATATGAATTCAGGACGGGGAATGTACGGACTGACGAGGAGAATAAAAAAGCCGACCGAAATCGGTCGACTTTTTAATGTTTTATTTATTTTGCAAAATCAACTGCTCTTGCCTCACGAATGATATTAACCTTAATCTGTCCGGGATACTCGAGGTCTTCCTCGATTTTCTTACAGATTTCTCTTGCGAGCGGAATCATACGCTCATCGTTAACAACATCAGGCTTAACCATAATACGGATTTCTCTGCCTGCCTGAATAGCGTAAGAGCTTTCAACGCCCTTGAATGAAGAAGCAACTTCCTCAAGCTTTTGCAGTCTTTTAATGTAATTTTCAAGATTTTCACGTCTTGCTCCCGGACGAGCTGCCGAGATAGCGTCAGCAGCCTGAACAATACAAGCAACTACTGTCTTAGCCTCTACGTCTCCGTGATGGGCCTGAATAGCGTGGATAACAGCGTCGCTTTCCTTATATTTACGTGCAACCTCTACGCCGAGTTCAACGTGGCTTCCTTCCATTTCGTGGTCGAGAGCCTTACCGATATCGTGTAAAAGTCCCGCACGCTTTGCAACGGTCGGATCAAGTCCGAGCTCGGATGCAATCATACCGGAAATATAGGCAACCTCTAAGCTGTGGTCAAGAACATTCTGACCGTAGCTTGTGCGGTAGCGGAGCTTACCGAGCAGCTTAACAAGCTCGGGGTGGATTCCGCGAACGCCGACATCGAGGACAGCTCTTTCACCGGACTGTTTGATTTTTGAATTAACTTCACGACGGGCTTTATCTATCGTTTCCTCAATTCTTGCAGGGTGGATACGTCCGTCTGTGATAAGCTTTTCTAAAGCAACTCTCGCGATTTCACGTCTTACAGGCTCAAAGCTCGAAAGCGTGATAGCCTCGGGAGTATCGTCAATAATAAGGTCAACACCCGTTGCGTTTTCAATAGCACGGATATTTCTACCCTCTCGTCCGATAATTCTTCCCTTCATTTCATCGTTGGGAAGGGCTACAACCGAAACAGTAGCCTCGGAAACCTGCTCAGCAGCTAAACGCTGGATGGAGAGCGAAATAATCTTGCGGGCAAGCTTTTCGCTATCGTCCTTGAGCTGCTCCTCAAACTCGAGGATTTTTACGCTCTTTTCGTGTGATAGCTCCTGGTCAAGCTGTTCAAGTAAATAAGCCTTAGCCTGTTCAGCCGTATAGCCCGAAATTCTCTCGAGCATTTCAAACTGGCTCTTTTTAACCTGCTCAACCTCGGCAACTTTAGCCTCGGCTTCCTTTAACTTTTTACTAACTTTTTCTTCCTTTTGCTCAAGATTATTCATCTTGCGGTCAAGGTTTTCTTCTTTTTGCTGAATACGTCTTTCCTGACGCTGTACTTCTCTTCTGCGGTTAGAGAGTTCTTTTTCGCTCTCGTTACGCAGGCGGTGGACTTCGTCCTTACCTTCAAGAATGGCTTCTTTTTTCTTAGCTTCAGCGGTTTTCATCGCTTCGGAAACTATTTTATTAGCCTCTTGTTCAGCACTGCCGATTTGCTTTTCCGCAACGTTTTTACGGTAGGTTATTCCGATAAACACACCCAACAATCCGCAAACAACCGCAGCGGCAACAATACTGATTACTGCAATTAATATCGGCATTTTGACACCTCCTTGATTTAGTGATTTCCAAAAAATTCTAACTAAAAATCAACCTCGGTGCCGTTAGAAAAGATATTAAATTGTAATAATATTTTGAACACAAAAGTGGTAGAATTATTAGTGAATTACAAAATATCTATAAATAACGGCTCTTTCGAGTCTGATTAAAAAAATTGAACCTAAAACCGGCTCCAAGTATGCATAAAACATACATATATATGTTAACTTATTTCCATCAAATTGTCAAGAAAATAATTAGAAAAGCGAGAAAGGTTTGTTATCTTTTTATCCACTTTTTAATTATGGTTTAGCGTAACATTTAGTAAATTGGTAAAATTTTCGTATAAATTTCGTTTTGGACTTGCATTTACAATAGAAATACAATATAATGTGTATGATAAAATTTAATAGGAGGAATTTTTATTATGTCAGTAAAAGTTGCTATTAATGGTTTCGGCCGTATCGGCCGTCTTGCATTCAGACAAATGTTTGGTGCAGAAGGTTATGATGTTGTTGCTATCAACGACCTCACAAAGCCTTCAATGCTCGCTCATCTTCTTAAGTACGATACAGCTCAGAAGGGTTACTGCGGTGCTATCGGTCAGAACCTTCACACTGTAGAGGCTGACGACGAGGCTAACACAATCACAGTAGACGGTAAAACTCTTACAATTTACGCTGAGGCTGACGCTTCCAAGCTTCCTTGGGGCGAGCTCGGAGTAGACGTTGTACTCGAGTGCACAGGTTTCTACTGCTCAAAGGCTAAGAGCCAGGCTCACATCGACGCAGGTGCTAAGAAGGTTGTTATTTCTGCTCCCGCAGGCAACGACCTCCCCACAGTTGTATATTCTGTTAACGAGGATATCCTCACAGCTGATGACACAATCATCTCCGCTGCTTCTTGTACAACAAACTGCCTCGCTCCTATGGCTGATACTCTTAACAAGTATGCAGAAGTTCAGAGCGGTATTATGAGCACAATTCACGCTTACACAGGCGACCAGATGATTCTTGACGGTCCTCACAGAAAGGGCGACC
>JAFLSL010000340.1 GCA_022510985.1 Ruminococcus sp.
CAGAGTATATCTTTACAGAGCGTAACGGTATCTACATTATCGACTTACAGAAAACTGTAAAGAAACTCGACGAAGCTTATAACTTCGTAAAGGAATTATCAATGGAAGGCAAAAATGTTCTTTTTGTTGGTACAAAGAAGCAGGCTCAGGACTCTGTAAAAGAGGAGGCAGAGCGTGCAGGTGCATACTACGTTAACGCTAGATGGCTCGGCGGTATGCTCACTAACTTCTCAACAATTCGCAGAAGAATTGCTCGTTTAAAGCAGCTTCGTGCAATGCAGGAGGACGGCACATTCGATCTTCTTCCCAAGAAGGAAGTAATCAAGCTTAACCTTGAGATAGATAAGCTTGAAAAGTTTATGGGCGGTATCAAGGATATGCCCGAGATGCCCGGTGCAATGTTTATCGTTGACCCGAGAAAAGAGAAGATTGCCGTAGCAGAGGCTAAAAAGCTCGGTATTCCCGTAATCGCTATCGTAGATACAAACTGCGATCCCGATGAAATCGATTACGTTATCCCCGGTAACGACGATGCTATCCGTGCAGTAAAGCTTATTGCTGGTGCAATGGCTGACGCTATTATCGAAGGTCGTGAGGGCCAGATGGGTGCAGCGGCTGTTGATAGCGAAGAAGAGGAAGCTGAAGAGGCTTAATCATTAATTTAATAATAATCGAAAGGATTGATATAAATGAGTTTTACAGCTCAGGACGTTAAGGCGTTAAGAGAAAAGACCGGTTGCGGTATGATGGACTGCAAAAAGGCTCTCGTAGAGGCTGACGGTGATATGGATAAGGCAGTTGATATCCTTCGTGAACAGGGACTTGCTAAGGTTGCTAAGAAGGCTTCAAGAATTGCCGCTGAGGGCGTAGCTTATGCTACAACTTCCGATGATAATAAAACAGGCGTAGTAGTTGAGGTTAACGCTGAAACTGACTTCGTTGCTAAGAATGCTGACTTTATCGCATTCGTTGAGACAGTTGCAAAAACTATTCTTAATGAAAACCCCGCTGATGTAGACGCTCTTTTAGCTCTCAAAGCAAACGGTACAGACGTAACCGTTGACGAGCTTCTCCGTGAGAAGATTCAGGTTATCGGCGAGAATATTAAGATTCGTCGTTTCACACGTTTTGAGGGTGCTTGTGTATCTTATGTTCACGCAGGCGGAAAAATCGGCGTTCTCGTTAACTTCGATACTGACCTTGTTGACAAGGATGAGTTCGTAACCTGCGGTAAAGACGTAGCAATGCAGATTGCTGCTTTAGGTACACTTTATCTTAACCGTGACGATGTACCCGCAGACGTAATTGAGCACGAGAAAGAGATTATGAAGGCCGAGGTTATCAACTCAGGTAAGCCTGAGGCTATTGCTGATAAAATTGTTATGGGTAAAATCAATAAGTACTATAAGGAAAACTGCCTTGTTGATCAGGAATTTGTTAAGGATAACAAG
>JAFLSL010000341.1 GCA_022510985.1 Ruminococcus sp.
GAGAAGTTTATGATATAGGGCAGAGCGTCAAATGGCGAGTTGATTACAACGTCGTCGAGTTGATTAAGCTTTTCTCTTGCGTAGGTATTAAGCTCTTTTACATGTGAGTAGTTTTCCGAGAGATTAGATTCCTTAACAGCCTGAGCAAAGCCTGCAATCAACGGCAGAGCCTCTGTTCCGGGGCGGAGCTTTTTTTCCTGTTCTCCGCCGAAAAGAATCGGTTTTATATGTAGATTTTTTTTAACGTAAATTGCACCGACGCCCTTTGGGGCGTGGATTTTATGACCGCTTACTGTCGCTAAATCAATCTGCATTTTGCTGATTTTAAGCGGGATTTTGCAAAAAGCCTGAACGCAGTCGCAATGAAAAAGTGCGGGGCTTTCCTTTTTTTCTATGATTTTACGGAGCTTATCTATCGGAAAAACAGTGCCGATTTCGTTGTTGACCGCCATAACAGAAACGAGAATAGTGTTTTTGTCGATAGCGTTTTCAAACATTTCCGTGCTGAAATTTCCGTTTTCATCGGGCTTTATGTAAACGACCTCAAAGCCGTTTTCTTCGAGGCTTTTCATCGCCTCAAAAACCGAGCTGTGCTCTACAGCGGTCGTTACTATTTTGTTTCCGCGGCGTTTGAGCCAATTTGCTGTTCCGAAAACTGCGAGGTTATTAGCCTCAGTGCCGCCGCTTGTAAAATATATTTCATCATCGCTTACCCCTAAAGCCTTTGCGATTGTGCGTCGAGCCTTTATAAGCTCGTCCTCTGCACGCATACCCTTTGTGTGCAGAGAGCTTGGGTTTGCGTAGTTTTCTGTCATAATTTCTACAACTTTATCCGCGACCGTTTTGCTCACTTTTGTTGTAGCACTGTTGTCCAAATAGTGTTCCAAAGCTGTTTCACCTACTTATAATTTATTATACAATATATATAAAAAAAAATAAATAGGTTATTTCGAAAAATATTGGCAAAAATAATACGGGTGATATTAAATGATTGATAAAAAACAGTATTCAAAAATAGTCAAGAAAAACTCTCCGAAAAGCAAAATGTATCTCAATTGCCTTAAGGCGTTTTTAGTCGGCGGGGCAATTTGTGCGATAGGGCAGGGGATTTCAAATCTGTACCTTTATTTAAAAATTCCCGAGGAACAGGCTAAAACTCTATCTTCCTGTACGCTGATTTTTTTCGGAATTCTTTTAACTGCCCTGCACCTTTACGATAGAATTGCAAAGCACGCAGGAGCGGGTACTCTTGTCCCGATAACCGGCTTTGCGAATTCAATGTCGTCGCCTGCAATTGAGTTTAAAAGCGAGGGATTTATAACGGGCTTGGGGGCAAAGCTGTTTATTATAAGCGGTCCCGTAATAGTCTACGGAGTCCTGACTTCCGCACTCTACGGAGTTTATGTTTATATTTTGAGTTTGTTCTGAGCTGATTT
>JAFLSL010000342.1 GCA_022510985.1 Ruminococcus sp.
TGAAAAGGGTATGAGCGTTCGTAAAAAAGAGATTATCCCTAATCAACATTTTACTCAACCACCCCAAAGATTTACCGAGGCATCTCTTATCAAAACTCTCGAAGAGAACGGTATCGGGCGTCCTTCTACCTATGCAGCTACAATTTCCACAATTACAGGACGAGAATATGTTAAACGTGAGAGCAAGTCATTAGTTCCTACTGAGCTTGGCGAAGCTATGGTTAACCTTATGAAAGAGCGTTTTTCAAAAATTGTTAACCCTAAGTTTACTGCTCAAATGGAGAAAAATCTCGATACAGTAGAAAGCGGAGAGGTTGAGTGGAAGGCTCTTATTGACGAGTTTTATCAGGATTTTGATAAAACTCTCGCTAAGGCAAAAACCGAAATGGATGGCGTAAAAATCCGTCTAAAGGAAGATGAAACCGATATTGTCTGCGAAAATTGCGGAAGAAATATGGTAATTAAAGTCGGAAGATTTGGAAAGTTTATCGCTTGTCCCGGTTATCCTGAGTGTAAAAATGTTAAAAAGTATGTTCAGAAAGTCGGCGTAAAGTGTCCTAAATGTGATGATGGCGATGTTATTATAAAAACAACTAAGAGAAAAACCGTTTTCTACGGTTGCAGCAACTATCCTAAGTGTGATTTTGTTTCGTGGAATGAGCCTGTCAACGAGAGATGTCCTCAGTGCGGAGAAATCCTATTTAAGAAAAAGGGCAAAAAGCAGGTTCTATTCTGCGAAAATAAGGACTGCGGATACGAAAAGGCTATTAAAAGCTGATGCATATTAATGTAATCGGAGCAGGACTTGCAGGCTGTGAAGCGGCTTATCAGATTGCAAAAAGCGGAATAAGAGTTAAGCTTTATGAGATGAAGCCGCTAAAAAAATCTCCTGCTCATAAAAGTGATTTGTTCGCCGAGCTTGTTTGCTCTAATTCCTTTAAAGCGGATAGAGCAAACTCCGCAGCAGGACTTTTAAAAGAAGAAATGAGGATGCTCGACTCACTTCTCCTTAAAGCTGCAGATAAAGCCCGTGTTCCTGCGGGTGGAGCTCTTGCTGTTGATCGCGATATATTTTCAAATATTGTTACAAACGAGATAAAAAACAACGAAAATATAACAGTTATAAATGAAGAGATTAAGGAAATTAATCCCGATGAGATAACTGTAATAGCCACAGGTCCATTAACTTCCGATGGATTTGCAGATTATATTTATAATTTATTCGGAAATTCTATGTCTTTTTTTGATGCTGCGGCTCCTATTGTAACGTTTGAAAGCGTTGATATGAACAGAGCTTTTTTTGAATCCCGCTACGGTAAGGGTGACGGTACAGATTATCTTAATTGTCCTATGAATAAAGAGGAGTATGAGATTTTTTACGAAGAGCTTGTTAATGCCGAACGTGCTCCGATTCACGATTTTGATGTGA
>JAFLSL010000343.1 GCA_022510985.1 Ruminococcus sp.
TGGGAAAACGATAAACACATTACTGTCGATAAACAGACCGACGCAAGAATTTGGGAAGTTCAGATAAGCGACTTTTCATCATCACCTTCAAGCGGAGTTTCAAAGGAAAACAGGGGAAAGTACCTCGCCTTTACCGAAAACGGCACAACCGTTAATTCCGTTTCAGGTTCTGCCTCGACCTGTGTTGACTATTTAAAACAGCTCGGAGTTAATTTTGTTCAGATAAATCCCTTCTATGATTTTGGCTCCGTTGATGAAACCGATAACTCGGGAAATGACAATGTCTATAACTGGGGATACGACCCCGTTAACTATAACTGTCCCGAAGGCTCCTACAGTTCAAACCCATATAAAGGTGCAGTTCGAATCAAAGAATGTAAACAGATGATTCAAGCACTCCATAATGCCGGAATCGGCGTAATTATGGACGTTGTCTATAACCACACTCACGAGTGGAAAAAATCCGCTTTTAACCTGACCGTACCTTACTATTATTACCGAATGAATTCGGACGGAACATATTCAAACGGCTCAGGCTGCGGAAATGATACCGCCTCGGAGCATAAAATGTTCCGGAAATTTATGGTTGATTCCGTTACCTATTGGGCGAGCGAATACCATATTGACGGTTTTCGCTTTGATTTAATGGGACTGCACGATGTCGACACAATGAATGCAATAAGAGCTTCTCTCGATAAGCTTGACGGCGGCGAAAAGCTTTTGATGTACGGCGAGCCGTGGAACCTTAACACAACCGCCGACAGCGGAACTGTTCTCGCTAACAATAACAATATAAGCAGGCTCAGCGACCGTATCGGAGCGTTTGATGATACCTACCGTGACGCCTTAAAAGGCAGTACTTCAGGCAACGATTCGGGATTTATTCAGTCGGGGCAGGGGAAAGCCAATCTCAAAACAGGTATAACCGGTCAGTCTAGCGAAAGCACAGGCTGGGCAAAGGCTCCTTCGCAATGCGTAACCTATGCGTCATGCCACGATAATCTCACCTTGTGGGATAAGCTAGTTAAATCAGTAAAAGGCAGCAACGTAAAGTTTACTAAACGCTATAATGATTTAGTTTCTATGAATAAGCTTGCAGGAGCTATAACCTACACATCTCAGGGAATCAGCTTTATGTTAGCCGGAGAGGAACTTTGCAGAACTAAAAACGGCGACGAAAACAGCTATAAATCCGGAGTTAAACTAAATCAAATTGATTGGAATAATTTGTATAAATACGGGGACGTTTCTGATTATTATAAAGGCTTAATTGAAATCCGTAAGAATATTTCAGCTTTTACCGACGCGTCCGCTGAAACCGCTAACAGCATAGAATTCTTATCTGATATGCCTGAGGGTGTTTTAGCGTATACTCTGAACGATCCGAATTATAAAAAGGTTTTAGTAATCTTTAACAGCAGCG
>JAFLSL010000344.1 GCA_022510985.1 Ruminococcus sp.
TTTTTGCTAACGACCATTATGGTTTTTACAATTGGCGTCGAATTAAGAAAAAACAATTGTAATTTTAATTAATTACTATAAATTCAAAGAATAAAAAAGAGGTGGCTTCATATAAGAAGTCACCTCTGAATTCTTTTATTATGCTTATTCAGCGTCTTTTACTTCCTCTGCGGGAGCATTTTCAACAGCAGGAGCAGGCTCTTCAACAGGTGTTTCTGTAGAAGCAACTACCTCATCCTCTGTAGAAGCTACAACCTCTTCTTCCTCTTCTGCGGGAGCTTCCTCAACAGGAAGAAGTGCACGGATAGAAAGGCTTACACGCTTTTTGTCAAAGTCGATTGCGATAATCTTAGCCTGAACCTTCTCACCTACGGAGAGAACATCCTCGGGCTTTTTAATTCTTTCATTTGCAATCTGGGAAATATGTATAAGACCGTCAATTCCGGGGATTACGTTAGCGAATGCACCGAACTGTGTAAGACCAACGATTGTTGCCTCAACAACTGTATCAACAGGATAGTCACGGCGGAGGATTTCCCACGGATTAGCGTCAGGATCCTTATAGCCGAGAGAGATTTTCTTAGTTTCGTCGTTGATTTCCTTAACGTAAACGTCAACCTCGTCGCCAACACTTACAACCTCGGACGGGTTTTTAATATGTGTCCAGCTAAGCTCGGAAATATGAATCATTCCGAATACTCCGCCTAAATCCACAAATGCACCGTAGCTTGTGATAGATTTAACTACGCCCTTATAACGCTTGCCAACCTCGCAAGTCTCCCAGAAAGTTGCTCTCTGAGTAGCTCTCTGCTCGCGAAGTACCGCACGGATTGAACCTACAACTCTCTTCATACGACCACGCTGAGACGCCTCGATAAGCTTAAACTGAACTTCCTGATCTACTAAATCATCAAGGCTGTCATCTCTGGATGCTGTTGCCTGAGATGCGGGGATAAACACACGGTTGTCGTTATATATAACAATTACGCCGCCCTTAACAACACTTACTACTTTACCAGTAAGTACTTCGTCGGAATCAGCAAGAGCTTTAAGCTCTTCCCAACCCTTTTGAGCGTCTACTCTACGCTTTGAAAGCATAATAGTTCCTTCAACGTCATTAGTCTTCATAATAAGAAGCTCTAATTCGTCGCCAACCTTAACAACGTCTTCAGGCTTAAGTGAAGGATCGTTTGAAAGCTCGTCAGCAGGAATGAAACCTGACTGTTTTCTGCCGACATCAACAATAACTTCATTAGGAGCCACGCTTACGACTACGCCTTTTACCCTCTCGTTAGTATTTAAATTTTTGAGGGATTCCTCAAGCATCTCCTCAAAAGATTCAGTTTCTACAACTGTTTCGCTGGATTTAATTTCTTCACTCATTGTATCCAGTACCTCCTTTATAATCCTT
>JAFLSL010000345.1 GCA_022510985.1 Ruminococcus sp.
TAAAGCCGTCGCTTGCACGCGGCGATTTTCAGGTGATCGGGGCAACAACAATTTCCGAGTACAGAAAGTACATTGAAAAGGATGCGGCACTTGAAAGACGTTTCCAGCCTGTTAATGTCGGCGAGCCGAGCGAGGAAGAGGCCGTTCAGATTTTAGAGGGTCTTCGTGACCGCTATGAGGCTCATCATAAAGTAAAAATCACCGATGAGGCGATTAAAGCGGCAGTTAATCTGTCCTCACGCTATATTTCGGATAGATTTCTTCCCGATAAGGCAATTGACCTTATTGACGAAAGTGCCTCAAAGGTAAGACTAAAAAGCCTTACAACTCCCGCAAGCTTAAAGGAGCTTGAAGAAAAGGTGAAAGCTTTGGAGTCAGAAAAATCCAGTGCTGTCAATGAGCAGGAGTTTGAGCGTGCCGCAAAAATTCGTGACGAACAAAAGGCAATTCAAAAACAGCTTGAGGACGAAAAACAGAAGTGGCAGGAAACTCAGAACAGTGCGACAGGCGAGGTAACCGCCGAGAATATTGCTCAGGTAGTATCTCAATGGACGGGAATTCCCGTGCTCAGACTTACTGAAGAAGAAAGCGAAAGACTTCTTAAAATGGAAAATATTCTCCACGACAGGGTAGTCGGTCAGGACGAAGCTGTCAGAGCTGTAGCAAAGGCTATCCGCCGCGGCAGAGTCGGACTTAAGGATCCAAACCGTCCGATAGGCTCTTTTATCTTCCTGGGCCCTACGGGTGTCGGAAAAACCGAACTTTGCAAAGCACTTGCTCAGGCAATGTTCGGAGATGAAAACGCAATGATTCGTCTTGATATGTCCGAGTTTATGGAAAAGCATACCGTCTCAAAGCTTATCGGCTCGCCCCCGGGATACGTTGGATTTGACGAGGGCAGCCATTTTACCGAGCAGGTAAGAAGAAAGCCTTATTCGGTAATCCTCTTTGATGAAATCGAAAAGGCACATCCTGACGTTTTCAATACTCTGCTCCAAATTCTTGATGACGGAAGACTGACCGATTCGCAGGGCAGAACCGTTGACTTTAAAAATACCGTTATAATTATGACGAGTAACGTCGGTGCCCGCCTTATTACCGAAAAGCAAAACAGCCTCGGTTTTACCGATAACAGGGCAGAGGAGAACGAAAACATTAAGGAAATCGTTATGGGCGAGCTGAAGAATACCTTTCGCCCCGAATTTCTCAACCGTATCGATGATATTATTGTTTTCAACAAGCTTACCGAGGAAGAGATTAAAGAAATTGCGGGAAAAATGCTCGAAAACTTAAAGAAAAGACTTAAAGGTATCGAAATTGACGTAGACTTTACCGACAATGCGATAACCGAAATCGCTA
>JAFLSL010000346.1 GCA_022510985.1 Ruminococcus sp.
TATTGCGTTTTTAGATTGTTCCCTTGCCACGTCAAAATGAAGCATTGTTTTAGGAAAAACAACTAATCCTCTTAACGGCAAAACAGGAATATTATATATATCATTATGTAATTCCATAAATTCTCCTTTAAAATCCAAAAGCTGTAGTGTAACTCTGAGATTGAAATTACATTACAGCAAATAGATTAAATTATGAAACCTCTTCAGCATCAATAACTTTGGGACTGTTAAAGTCAACTTTCATCGTTTTTTTACGTTTTGAACGTTTAATTATCGGTTGTGATTTTTTATTAACAACATCAGAATTAATTGTAATTTCAGAGATAGTTTCGTCAGACGGAGTTTCAAACATAAGCTCATTTAAAATACTCTCCATAATTCCGCGAAGTCCTCTTGCACCGGTTTTTTGCTCCTTAGCAAGTTGAGCAATTGAAATGAGTGCGTCATCGGTAATCTTTAGTTCTACATTGTCAAAAGCAAAAAGATGCTGATACTGTTTAACAAGAGAGTTTTTCGGCTCTGAGAGTATTCTTACTAATGCGTCAACATCAAGACCGTTTAAGGCAGTAATAACAGGAATACGTCCAACAAGCTCAGGAATAATTCCAAATTTAACGAGGTCATGAGCAACAACGTCCTGCATCCAGCCTGTTTCGTCTAATACAGCTTTTTCCTGCACATTAGCTCCAAAACCAACAAGAGATGCTCCCTTACGCTTTTCTACTATCTTCTCCAGTCCATCAAATGCACCGCCGCAGATAAAGAGGATATTTTTAGTGTTAATCTGTAAAAACTCTTGCTGTGGGTGCTTTCTTCCACCTGTGGGCGGCACATTAGATACCGTGCCCTCAAGAATTTTTAAAAGTGCCTGCTGTACCCCCTCACCGCTTACATCACGTGTAATGGAAGGATTTTCCGATTTTCTTGAAATTTTATCAATCTCGTCGATATAAATAATTCCGCGTTCAGCTTTTTCAATATCGAAATCAGCAGCTTGAATAAGCTTTAAAAGGATATTTTCAACATCTTCTCCAACATATCCCGCCTCGGTTAAGGTTGTAGCGTCTGCAATAGCGAAAGGTACGTCAAGTGCCTTGGCTAATGTCTGAGCTAACAGAGTTTTACCTACACCTGTGGGTCCTAAAAGGAGAACGTTACTCTTTGCGAACTCAACGTTATCATCATTGTTGAATACTCTTTTATAATGATTGTAAACAGCAACGCTCAAAGCTTTTTTCGCATTGTCCTGACCGATAACATACTCGTCGAGTATAGCCTTGATTTCAACAGGCTTCAAAAGCTGGGGCATTTCTATGCTGTTATCAACTGTTTTATCATCCTCAGAGCGATAA
>JAFLSL010000347.1 GCA_022510985.1 Ruminococcus sp.
TTCTTCATTTACGACTTTTATGAAGGCGGTTGGCAGTCAGCCAACAAAATGGTACCTGAACCTACCATTATCGGTCCGACAGACGAAAACGGCGAAGTTGTTATTGACCTTGAATATCCACGTGTAAGCTCAGGCTTTTATATCGTAGAGCTAGGAAAATTAAAGGATAAGAATACTACCTTTGATATTCACCCAAGTATATTTGATGTTTTAGTAGGCGGAAGTGTAAGAGACCTTTTTGAAATTCCGGGAAAATACAAAATTATAAAGAACGACCAATTCCATACAACAACAGGAATGTACGATTGCGTTGATGTCGGCATAACAAAAAATGATATAGCTAATTTCCTTGATGACCCTGAGAATTACGAAAAAAGATTTGTTTTCACAAACGAAACAGAAGGTAAAATCAAAATTCGTAAAACTGACTCTGTTACAGCTGATGATGTAGAAGGTGCTACATACGGAATTTTTGAATATGGTGTTCACGACAGCGATGGTACAGAAGAAGGCGAGGTTGATAATCCTAACGCTGAAACTGAGGAAGTAACAAAGACAACTGAAACTACTATTGATCCGGACGATGTTAATGAAACTGAGCCAGCAGATGAAGATGATGGCTCTGTCAGCGTAGGTGGTGATGAAGGCGATTCTGATATCACTTCTACTGATGATACTGAAGTTAAACCTATTGCAACTCTCGTTACAAAGAGCGGAGAATACACCTACAGTAAACTTCTTCCTACAGGTCGTTATTATCTCTTAGAACTCGGTTCTCCTAAAACTCACGCTTTAGATACCCAAAAGCACGAATTTGAGATTAAGCCAGGGATGAATACAGACGAAACTGCTCTCGAGATTAATCTTGTAGATAAGCCCACATACATTGAGTATAATAAGCTCGAAGCAAGCTCCTTAGATACTAACGGACAGCAAATTGCAGGAGCAGTAATCAGAATTTATGAAAAGCCTTCTGAGGGTGAGATAGATTATGATACTGCTAAAGCAGTTTATGAATTTACTACATCTAGCAATCCCGAAAGTATTATCGGTGTTCTTGAAACAGACAAAACATATATCGCTCACGAAGTTAAAACTCCGGACGGTTATGCTACGTCGAAAGACAAAGAATTTACTGTAAGCATTGACGGCAGTGTTGATAAGGTTGATATGTATGATGAAACTATAAAAGGAAGTTTCTCTAAGACCGATATGACAGGCACGAAGGAACTTGCTGATTGTCATATGAAACTTAATGATGATACTGCCAATGAAGAAGTTGAAAGTTGGGTATCTACAGATAAACCTCACATTATCGAAGGC
>JAFLSL010000348.1 GCA_022510985.1 Ruminococcus sp.
CCGGCGATGTTCTTGCCGATAGTGCTTGTACCGCTCGGCGATTGGATTGTTAGCGTAATGCCGTTTTTGGCAGCATAATTTAAAAATTTTCGGATGGATTTTTAATAATCTGTCCGATTTTTTATTTCATAATTCCCTATTTTAAACATAAAGTCTTGTGCTTATGCTAAAATAACGATGTATAGTATAAAATGGAGGAGTATGTATGTCTAACGTAATACGAATTTTTGTAGAAAAACGTGACGCGATGAACGTTGTTGCAGAGCAGACCAAGTGGGATTTACGCCACAACCTCGGCATTCGTGCTATCGAAGAGTTGCGTTTCGTTAACCGCTACGATATCGAGGGTATGACGAGAGAGGAATTCGACAAGGCTAAGAATATCATTCTCTCAGAGCCCAATCAGGATATTATCTACGAGGAAACTCTGCCCGTTGAAGAGGGTTTTCGGGTTTTTGCGATGGAATATCTTCCGGGTCAGTACGACCAGCGTGCCGATTCCGCGGAGCAATGTGTTCAGCTCCTTACTCAGGGCGAGCGTTGCAAAATTTTAACGGCAAGAGTTGTTGCTGTTAAGGGTGATATCACCGACGAAGAATTCGAGAAAATTCAGAACTACTTAATCAACCCCGTTGAGAGCCGTTTGGCGTCTCTCGAAAAGCCGCAGTCGCTTGAAATTCCGATTGAACAGCCTGAAAATGTAAAGAGAATAGAGGGCTTTATCGGCTGGAATGACGAGGAAATGGCTGAATTCTTCGGCTCGATGGGATTTGCGATGACGCTCTCAGATTTAAAGTTTACCCGTGACTATTTCCGCGATACGGAGCATCGTGACCCGACAGTTACTGAGCTTAGGGTTATTGACACATATTGGTCCGACCATTGCCGTCATACTACCTTCCTTACAAAATTAAACAAAGTTGAAATAGAAAAATCCGCTCTCGGCGAGGTTATCGAAAACGCCTTAAAAGCGTACTACGAAACCAGAGAAGAGGTTTACGGAAAGGATACCGACAGAAACGTAAGCCTTATGGATATGGCTTTAATCGGTATGAAAGCACTTAAAAAACGTGGACTTATCCCCGACCTTGACGAGAGCGAGGAGATTAACGCCTGCTCAATCGAGGTTCCCGTTACAATTGACGGAAAAACAGAAAAATGGCTCGTTCAGTTTAAGAACGAAACTCATAACCACCCGACCGAAATTGAACCTTTCGGCGGTGCGGCAACCTGCCTCGGCGGTGCAATCCGTGACCCGCTTTCAGGCAGAGCGTATATTTATCAGGCTATGCGTGTAACAGGTTCGG
>JAFLSL010000349.1 GCA_022510985.1 Ruminococcus sp.
CGTCAGCCATTTATAAGGATAGGCTAAGGAAAATTGCACTGATTTTAGTACCCAGCTTGATAGCTCTTTCAATATACTCAAAGCAGGCAAGTATGGAATCATCATAGCCGTAACCCTCATTATCGAACGCCTTAACAGCCATAATTTTTACGTTACTCTTGTTTATACCGCTGATACCAACTCCGTTATCGGATTTGCCCGCGATAATTCCCGCAACGTGAGTGCCGTGACCGTTATCATCGTAGGGCTTTCTATCAGCAATTGTACCCGAAAAATCCGCACCGCAGGTTCCGACAAGCTTGCTTCCGTAAGGATTTTTCCAAAGAATATCCTTAAACTCCTCGTTTGTATAATCTATACCTGTATCAATAACAGCGACTACCTTTTCTTCTTCAGCTTCGGACGCTTTATCCCAAAGTGCATCCGCTTTAACATCAATGCCTTTTGTTCCGTTATTCTGTCCCTTGTTTTCAAGAGCCCATTGGAAATCACTGTATGCATCGTCAGTAATTGAGGTTATTTTGCTCTTATAGTTAGGAAAAGCATATTTAATCTCTGTATTCTTTTTTAGATTAGAAAGAATTTGCTTTGTTGTGAGCGTTGTTGATTTTAGCACAGCTACTCTGAAATCACCTGACTTTTTACTAAAAGAGTACGTATTTTTAAGTTTAACACCACTTCCGTACACAGCGGGTGCCTTTTTCTGTTTAGTAAATTCGGAGCTTGCACTGTCCTTTAAGACAACTATCGCCTCGCCCTCGGCATAATCAACCTTTGGGGTACCACTTCCCTTTGCAGAAACAGAAGTAGGAACAGCCGTAGCTAATACTGCCATAAGTCCTGAAAGAAAAATTGCCGCAGACTTCTTTAAGTATTTTTTCATATGTATTCCTCCTTAGTAATTAATGAATATCACATCTCTATCATTATTCTATCACTATATATTGCAAATATCAATCAAAATAATTTATAAAAATAAACTGTAACTTTTATGAAGTTTGTATGTAGAAGGCATGTGGTATGGTATACAATTTACATATATAAATTCTCAATAAAAAAGGCACTTAACGTGTAAGTGCCTTATAAATATACAAGATATATTTTGTTTTACCAATATCTAACCGTGATATTATCTTTTTTTCTACCCTTTGTATGATTTCCGCTGTAGGCTGCTCTTCTGCGGTTGAAAGTAAAGGTTAATCCTGTTACCACAGCGGCAAGTCCGATTACAAGAAACATCCAAAGGA
Organism: Ruminococcus sp.; assembly: GCA_022510985.1. Taxonomy (GTDB): domain Bacteria; phylum Bacillota; class Clostridia; order Oscillospirales; family Acutalibacteraceae; genus Ruminococcoides. The sequence continues at coordinate 1,248 of JAFLSL010000349.1, forward strand.
GGAAGGTTGTGTTCTTCTCATCTGTTGTCGAGATAGAGGCAACCTTTTT
>JAFLSL010000035.1 GCA_022510985.1 Ruminococcus sp.
CGGTTCTTCAAGAATTCCCGCTGTTCAGGAAGCTGTTAAAAAGCTTATCGGCAAGGATCCGTTCAAGGGCATTAACCCTGACGAGTGCGTTGCTATCGGTGCTGCTATTCAGGCAGGCGTTCTCGGCGGAGAGGTTGACGGACTTCTTCTTTTAGACGTTACTCCGCTTTCACTCGGCGTTGAAACAATGGGCGGCGTTATGACAAAAATCATCGACAGAAACACAACTATTCCGACTAAAAAGAGCCAGATTTTCTCCACTGCTGCTGATAATCAGACACAGGTTGAGATTAACGTTCTTCAGGGTGAGCGTGAGTTTGCCCGCGACAACAAGCAGCTCGGACTTTTCGCACTTACGGGAATTGCCCCCGCAATGCGTGGTGTTCCGCAGATTGAGGTTACCTTTGATATTGACGCGAACGGTATCGTTAACGTAAGTGCAAAGGATCTCGGCACAGGACGTGAGCAGGCTATCACAATTTCCTCTTCAACAAATATGAGCAAAGAGGATATCGACAAGGCTGTTAAGGAAGCTGAGCAGTTTGCGGCTGAGGACAAAAAGCGTAGAGAAGAAATCGACGCTAAAAACGAGGCTGAGAATATGGTATATCAGGCTGAAAAGCTCGTTAACGAAAACGGCGACAAGCTTGAGCAGGCTGACAAGGATAGTATTACCGCTAAGTCAACAGCCCTCAAGGACGCTATTGCAAAGAACGACAAGGCTCTTATCGACGCTGCAAAGGAAGAGCTTCAGAAGGCTCTCTATGAGGTAAGTGCAAAGCTTTATCAGCAGGCTAATCCTCAGGGTGCACCCGGAGCACAGCCGGGCCCTGATATGGGTACAAATCCGCAGGGCGGAGCAGACAACGTTTATGATGCAGATTTCACAGACGTTGACGATAATAACTAATCAAACACTTTAGCTGTCAAAGACGGAGCTGCCTCGAAAGGAGCAGCTCTGTTATTGGCGTAATAAGGGGCTTGCCCCACAGCAGAAAGCAAGCTGATTTTCTAAAAGTTTTCTGCTACAGGAGGGACTATGGCAGATAAGAGAGATTATTACGAGGTCCTGGGCGTTCAAAAGGGTGCCTCGGACGATGAGATAAAAAAAGCTTACCGAAAAGGTGCTAAGCAATATCACCCCGACCTTCATCCCGGCGACAAGGAATGTGAGGAAAAATTCAAGGAAGTTAATGAGGCTTACGAGGTTCTTTCCGACAGCGAAAAGCGTGCCAGATATGACCAATTCGGACACGCGGGCGTTGACCCGAATTTCGGTGCGGGCGGCGGAAGCCCGTTCGGTCAGGATATGGACATCGGTGATATTTTCAACAGCTTTTTCGGCGGATTTGGCGGTTTCGGCGGAAATCGACGCAGTAACCCGAACGCTCCGAGAAGGGGCAACGATGTTGAAACGCAGGTTGTTATTTCCTTTGAGGAAGCGGCTAAAGGTTGCAAAAAAACTATTTCCTACAACAACGTCGTTACCTGCGACGACTGTCACGGCACAGGTGCCCAAAAGGGTACTCAGGCTAAAACCTGTTCGGCTTGTTCGGGAACGGGACGCGTTACAGTCAGTCAGCGTTCGCCGTTCGGCGTAGTTCAGACCCAGCGTGCGTGCGACGTTTGTCACGGTAAGGGTAAAATTATCGACACACCGTGCCGAACCTGTGGCGGAAACGGACGTCAAAGAAAAGCAAAGAAAATCGACATAACTATTCCCGCGGGCATTTCAGACGAACAGGTTCTTAATGTCGGCGGTCACGGCAACAGCGGTATCAACGGAGGTCCCGCAGGCGATTTACATGTTTACGTAAAAGTTAAACCGCACGAGATTTTTGAACGCAGAGGCGACGATGTCTGGTGCGAGATGCCGATTACCGTAGCACAGGCTATGCTCGGCTCCGAGGTAACCGTGCCTACGCTTGACGGAAAAGTGAGCTACTCCGTTCACGAGGGAACTCAGCCGGGCGATGTTTTCAAGCTTAAGGGCAAGGGTATTCCCCACTTAAACGGCAGAGGACGCGGCGACCAGTACGTTAAAATGAACGTGGAAATCCCGCGAGGACTGAACTCCAAACAGAAAAAATCCGTTATGGAATTCGGCGATACCCTAACCGACAAAAACTACGCAAAACGCAAGAGCTTTAAAGAAAAGCTCAAGAAAATGTTCGGTGAATAAACAAGCTTTTAATTTTAAATGAAAATTCGGGAAGACAGGTGAAAATAACCTATCTTCCCGACTTGTTTTATTTTTTGTTTTACTATATAATTACTGTATAAATTGAGAAAAGAGTTGGTATTATGGCAGAGTGGACAGAAATTAAAATTTCAGTAGATTCCAAGGATATCGACAAGGCGGGCGATATCGCCAATATGGTCGTTCCCTACGGAATTTATATCGAGGATTATTCCGAGTTGGAGCAGGAGGTTCAGGAGATTGCACACATCGACCTCATCGACGAGGATTTGCTCGCCAAAAACAGAAACGAGGCCTTTCTCCATATTTACCTTGAGCCTGACGTTAATCCCTCGGAAGCTCTTGCGTTTTTGTCCGAACGCTATACCGCAGAGGGCATAAAGCACAAGCTTGACACCTCGGCAACTATGGACGAGGATTGGCGTAATAATTGGAAGAAGTTTTTCAACCCAACGCCTATCGGCGAAAAGCTTTTAATCCGTCCGACATGGCGTGACGATTTTGACGCAAACGGCAGAGTCGTTCTCAACATCGACCCCGGTCTTGCGTTCGGAACGGGCAACCACGAAACAACCAGACTTTGCCTTGAAACCATAGAAAAATATCTCAGTCCCGATGATACTGTTCTCGACGTCGGTTGCGGTAGCGGAATTCTGGCTATTGCCTCGCTTTTGCTGGGGGCAAAGAGTGCGGTCGGCGTTGATATTGACGAAGTTGCCGTGAGGACTGCCGAGGAAAACGCCGAACTTAATAAGGTGAACAAAAAATTCACGGCAATTGTCGGCGACCTTACGCAAAAAGTCAGCGGAAAATACAATTTAATTGTTGCAAATATCGTTGCAGATGCTATAATAAGTTTATCAAAGGGCGTAAAGGAATTTATGAATCCCGATACCGTCTACATTATGAGCGGTATTATCGACACCCGAGGCGATGAGGTGGCTGAAAAAATCAGCAGGGATTTTGACATCATCGAACGCTACGAGGACGGCGGCTGGGTATGCCTTGCGGCTAAATTAAAACAGTAAAACAGGATATTTTCGCCTAAGGCGATTTAGGAGGACATAAAATGAATAAGAAAAATACATCACACGAAAAGCTGAACCTTTTCTTTTCCGCGTTTCTGATTATCGCTTACATAATCTGCGGATATTTCTTCGTCAGCTTTGTTAACACACAGTCAAACGAGCTGGTTAAGAACATTCTTATGGTTGTTATTTTTGCGGTTTTCGGTCTGCTTGTTTTCTACGCAACACGCGTAGGCGAGAAAAAAATCGTAAAGCGTTTCAGCCTTGTTACTCTCATTGTTCTTGATTTGCCGACTTTGTTCATCATTCTCTCGTATATTATCGGCGGATTTCCGCTGCACGAGGCTATCGCGGGTGCAAACGGCGGAGCTATCGCACTTATGGCTGCTATCGCTTTAGGCTACGGTATTCCCTACACCTTTATCAGCGGCTTTGAAACCGATACTGAGGACGAAGAAGAGGAAGAAACCGACGAGGCAGAGGAAGAAGAAACCCTTCTCGAGGGCGGCATTGAGGCTGATATAAAGGACGCGGACGAGGAAATTTCCGAACCCGAACAGCCGACCTACGAAAGCGATGTAGACGAGATTGTAGTCGAGGGCACAGCGGTTATCGAAGAATAAACAACCGAAAAAACAGGATAATATCGGGGAGATGGGTTGAAAAAGCACCTTGCTATCTCCCCGATTTTTTAATTCTTAATTCATAATTCTTAATTGTTAATTGCCTTGACAAATCACCTGCTCGGGGGTATTATTAAAGTTGGAAAAATATTCAAATTACAGGAGATTTTTATGCCTCGTAAAGACGATTTTGATACACAAAAAATTGATTTGAAAAAACGAAGAAATGTAGAAGAGGATTACGGCGACGGCTTTGATTTTCAAGGCAGTACGGACAATTCCGTCCCATATGCAGAAGAGCCTAAAGACGAAGGTACTGACCTCTACAGCTACTCGGATTATAGCAAAAAAGGCGGAGAAAAAAGCCCTCAAAACAACAAAACTCCGATAATAATTATCGCTGCGTCCGTAGTTGCGGTTATATTAATAGCAGTTATTACTATACTATCTATCAAGGGATGTTCTCCTTCTGAGCCTGCCGCGACAAGTGAGGCAACCTCCGCCTCGACAGAAACTACCGAAACCACAACAGCCGCCCAAACTCAAGCTCAGCCGGCATACGACGGCAACGACGCCAACGAAGATTTGGAAGAAACCGAGGCTCAAACAAATCCCGAAACCACATCCGCTCCCGCTACAAAATCCACAACAAAAGCAACAACCAAAGCCACCACAAAGGCAACCCAAAAACCGACAGCCGCACCCGAGCCTACAGACGCTCCGATAGCTGACAACGATACGGACGAAGAAGACGACCCGATGATGGCGACTGACTAAATTTACCGGAAAGGCTATGACATTATGACAGAAAAAAGAAGATGCCCGAATTGCGGTGCGTATTTAACAAACAGTGATAAAACCTGTTACGTTTGCGGCGAGGTTTTAGCTCCTGAAACTCTCTCCGAGCAAAACACTTCGGAAAAAACCTACACCCCCGCTATACCCGAAAACAACATAGATAACGACTTTACAAAACCTTATATCCCCGTCAAGGACACAAACGAGCCTGAGTACAGCGACCGATACGACAGCGAGCCGTATGTTGAAGAAAACTCTCGTCCGTATTTTTATGACGAGGACGAGGATTTTGAAGACAAAGAAAAGAACAATACTAAGAAAACCGCTATAATCTGCGGTATCATTGTAGGCGTTGCAGCACTTGCGGCGGTAATTGTCGGTGTATGCTTCTCGATGGGACTTTTCTCTGAGAAAAACAGCGACGAGGTTACCGTATATTTTGACAAGCCTTCGGTTAGTCTGAACCTTATGGACGATGACGGCACTGTCTACAACTGGGGTGCTGACGTAAGCGTCAGCTTCAAATTAGGCAACAAAGAACAGCAACAAAGCTGCAACCTTTGCCTTGAGTACGACAATATGTGGAAATGCACTGTTCCCGCAAACGCTACAGACGTATACTTCTTCCAGGATTCGGGAGAGGAAATCCGCACAGCTGCAGTCAGATTCCTCGAAAACGATACCGTTTACTATGTAACGGAAATTCTCTTTAACGCTGACGGTCAGCTGCCTATTTCGAGTTGCAGGCTTAACGAGTTTGATAACCTCGGCGTTAACGCAACCGATGAAACAACTCCCGCAACAACCGCAGCTAAAACGACAACGGCTCCCACAGAAAAGGTAACCGAGAAAGAAACCGAAAAGGAAACCGAAACCGAAAAGCCGACAGAGGCTCTCAGCAACCCCTACAACATCAGCGTTCCAAACTCGTGGTCAGACGGTGCGATTGAAATCACCAACGACAACTGCGTTTCCTACTACGAAACCTATAACTATCAGAACTACGGCACGGGTATGCTGCTTTCGGTTTACACCTTTAAAGCGGGCGATAACTCCTACGGCGATTTAAACGCTAAGAAAATTCTCACCGCCTCCGACGGAAGCAAGATTGTCATTGTAACTCCGAGCGACGTTCAGTTTGATGACAGCGACGAAACGGCTATGAACAATTATATCTCACTTTCAAATCTTACAAATCAGGTTATTAAATCAATTAAAACAAACTAAAAAAGGAATGATATAAATGGGATGCGACAGCAATTGCTCCTCATGCAAAGAAAACTGTGCAAGTAGGAAATCTCCTCAGGATATGCACGAAAAACTCCACCAATTCAGCTCGGTTAAAAAGGTAATCGGCGTAATTTCAGGCAAGGGCGGCGTAGGCAAAAGCCTTGTGACCTCTACCCTCGCCGTAACTATGAACCGCCGTGGTAAAAAGACCGCGATTCTTGACGCGGATATCACAGGACCTTCTATCCCGAAGGCATTTAATATTCATTCTCGTGCCAAGGGAAACGACGACGGAATTTTCCCCGAAACCTCAGAAACCGGCATCGACATTATGTCGATAAATCTTCTGCTTGAAAACGAAACCGACCCCGTAATCTGGAGAGGCTCTCTTATTTCGGGTACTGTAAAGCAGTTCTGGACGGACGTAATCTGGGCAAACGAGGACTATATGTTTGTTGATATGCCGCCGGGAACGGGCGACGTTGCACTGACTGTTTTCCAAAGCATTCCGATTGACGGAATTATCATAGTAACCTCGCCGCAGGATTTGGTTTCGATGATTGTAGCCAAGGCGGTTAAGATGGCACAGATGATGAATGTTCCGATTATCGGAATTGTTGAGAATATGAGCTACTTTATGTGCCCCGAGTGCGGAAAAAAACACTATATCTACGGCGAAAGCAAGATTGACGAAATTGCCGCTCAGTACAACACAAAGGTACTCGCAAAGCTTCCGATTGACCCCGAACTTGCTAAATCGGTCGACAACGGAACGGTTGAGAATTTTGAGGGCGATTATATGTCCGATGCAGCCGATGAACTAGAGAAACTTTAAATTCTAATTTTCCACGTCATTCCGTACAGTTCCTATCTTAAATTCATATCCCTCTATCCTCCGTGCCTATATTAAGCTTTGGATATAGAGGAAAAATTCTGCATATTAATTCTTAATTGTTATTTTGGAGGTTAAAATGCCTTTTATTGATGTAAAAACTTCTGCAAAGCTAAGCGATATAAAAAAGCAGGAAATTGAAACCGCTCTTACCGAGTCTATCTCGCTTATTCCGGGTAAAACTCCGCACTATTTTATGTGTGCGGTTGAGGACGGAATCAGTATGATGTTCCACGGTGACAAAGAGCCGACAGCATTCGTTGAGGTTAAGATTTTCGGAAAATCCACCCGCGATGCCTACGAAAATTTAACAGCGAAAATCTGCGAAATTTTAAATGAAAAAGCAGGAGTTTCCCCCGACTTTTGCTACGTTAAATTTGAGGAAGTTGCAAATTGGGGCTTTAACAAAAGGATGTTTTAAATGAAAAGCTTTAGAAAAGAATTATGGTTTAACGTCCCGAAAAGAAGACAAATCGTCAGAATTACAGAGGACGTTCAACAGGCTATAGACGAAAGCGGAATAAAAGAGGGTTTAGTCCTCGTTAACGCGATGAACATTACCGCATCCGTTTTTATTAACGACGACGAAAGCGGTCTGCACCGCGACTACGAACGCTGGCTCGAAAAGCTCGCCCCCGAAAAGCCCTACAGCCAATACGACCACAACGGATTTGAGGACAATGCCGACGCCCACTTAAAAAGAACGATTATGGGTCGTGAGGTAGTTTGTGCAATTACAAACGGCAGGCTCGACTTCGGCACTTGGGAACAGATTTTTTATTACGAGCTTGACGGCAAACGCAACAAGCACGCACTGATTAAAATAATCGGTGAATAATCTAATATACGAAAGGCTATGATTTAATGAATATAGCGGTACTTACAGGCGGACTCAGCCCCGAACGCGATGTTGCGATTTCTTCCGGTTCGAAGATTTCCCACGCACTCAGAGAAAAGGGTCACAACGTAGTTTTAATTGATGTTTTTATGGGCTACGAAAATGATTGCGACCCCGAAAAGCTCTTTAAAGAAAACGCCGACCTGATAAATTGCGACGGAATTTCCGAGGACGTTCCCGATGTCGAGGCGATTAAAGCTAAAAGAGCGGATAAGAGCGACTGTTTTCTCGGTAAAAATGTAATAGAAATTTGCCGATATGCCGATATCGCTTTTTTTGCACTCCACGGCGGAGAGGGCGAAAACGGTCAGCTTCAGGCTGCCTTCGATACCCTCGGAATAAAATACACGGGTGCAAACTTCCTTGCCGCGGCACTCGCTATGGACAAGGGAATTACAAAGGCACTTTTTGAACAGCACAAAATCCTCACCCCTAAGGGCGAAATTTTTAAGAAAAACGAAAACACAGACAGCTGGAGCTATTTCCCCTGCGTTATCAAGCCTTGCTCGGGCGGCAGCAGCGTCGGAATTGCAATAGCCGAAAACCGCGAGCAGTTTAAAGAGGCTGTAGCGGACGCGTTTCGATATGAGGACGAAATTGTTATCGAGCAATTTGTAAAGGGACGCGAGTTCTCTGTCGGCGTTTTAGGCGATGAGGTTCTTCCGCCGATTGAGATTATCCCGACCAC
>JAFLSL010000350.1 GCA_022510985.1 Ruminococcus sp.
CGTCGAGAGCTTTTGTAAGTTTTGATTTAGAATTGGCAGATGGGGAGAACAAGCCGTTTTCAATTTGGCAGGATATAGTTCCGCCCGTATAAATAATTGCCAGTTTCATTTTATTTTACCGTCACAATAATTTTGATGTCGTGAACTTTGTCGTTGTAAAGCACGGACGCGGTGAGTGTGGCTGTGCCCTTTTTAACGCCTGTAATTACACCGACAGAGCTAACTTTAGCAATGCTTTTGTCTGAGGTTTTCCACGTTACCAAGCCTGTTGCATAGTAGGAGCTGAGCTTGTTGTAGATGTCCTTGTAGGTTTCGCCCTTTTTGATTGTCAGATAAAGCGGAGTATCCTCGTCCTCAAAATAGCCGAAGATTTCGCTTGCGATGTTGCTCTTTGCGGAGCTGTAGTTTCCGTTATACGCCTTGATGTAGTATTTGTAGGAATTAATTCGGGTAGGAGTCTTGCTGTCCTTTACGGTTTTGTCGAGATAGGTTTTTGTGGAACCGCTTTTAATTGTTGCGATTTTTTTGTATGAATTCTGAGATTTTAATGAACGGTAAATGCGGTAGCCTTTGGCTCCCTTCACCTTTGACCAGGTAAGAGTGATGCCGTTCATATCGAGGAGTTCCTCGGCGGAAAGCTGAGGTTTATCAAGATAAACAATAGTCGCAGGTTTAGTGTAGGCACTGCTCTTTTTCTTTACAACAGCCTTAACCTTGAATTTGTAGGTTGCACCGGGGGAAAGGTTGTCGTCTGTGTATTTTATCTTTTTTCCGCTGTATGCAATTTTGTATTTTTTAGCGGTTGATTTTTTGTATTTAAGCACGTATTTTGTTGCACCCTTAACCTTAGACCAGCTAGCCTTAATGCCATTTGCAGTGTTGGATAATTTAAGGGTTTTCGGTGCCTTGGGAGCTTTAGCCGCAAAATAAGGGCTGACACTCAAGGTGCAGATTGCGATTGACAAAAGTATTATTGATATAGATTTTAATTTTTTCATAGTCATTACCTCGCTTTCAACCTATTGTAACACATATTCAGAAATAAATCTATAGTAAATAAAGGCAATTAGGATAATTAAGACAATTAATAATTAATAATTAAGAATTGAACGCTTACAGAAAATGTTTATATTTGATAAAAGTCTATCGAAGAACCTAGCCGTTATATCCAAAATGAAATAAAGAAAAAAACGTTTGGGAGATATGTTTGTCAAATAGGGGCATCTACGTTTGATGTGGGAAATAAAAAGGTCGGGTATAATTGAATATACCCGACCTATATTAAGTTT
>JAFLSL010000351.1 GCA_022510985.1 Ruminococcus sp.
CAAATTTTGCTGAAAGGTCAGGCAGGTTTTCTTTGAGTTCGCTTTCCTTAAATGTTCCTGAAAGAACATAATAAACTTTACCATCCTGACGTGATACATAATCATATGTAATCTTATATTTGTACTGAAGCTTGTTTAAGAACTTAACAACAACTTCACTGTCTGACTGTACCATATTTGCGAATGTGGTATTCTCAGATAAGCCGCCTACTTTTTCTACTTCATTTTCAAGCGGAATTTTAGTTGAATTTTCGTTGAAATCAACAGTATTTAATGTACCGCTTGTTGAAGTTGAGTAGTTGTTGTTTTCTGTTTCAGTTACAGTGAAGTAAAGACCTTCAGGCAATGAATCAAATATAATATACTCACCGTTTCTAAGGTAGAAGGTACCTCCCTGTCCGTCCTGAATATTAAGTACACCGCCACCGCTTACTGCACCGTTAGCAGTATATTTTGTATATGTAAACAATCCGTTTACAGTGTTCTTATATTCATCATCACCATAGAATTTAATTTCAAATGGGAAGTTTGTAGTATCATTAACCGTTGTACTTGTATCGGGCTGAATTACACTTCCTTCATCCTCTTTGTCTGATCCTTCTTCTGAATCTGATCCTGTTGAGTCATCCTCAGTTTTTATCGGAGAAAGACCGTTCAAACCAAGTTCTCTCATATAAGTCTCATAATCAAGATAACATACATCAACATCGAGTCCGTTCGATTGACTTGAACCGGGGATAAACAGTGTCGGGTCACCCCTATCAGTATACTGCCACATACCTGTGTAGTTTGGACACCAAGACGATTTCGGATATGCAGTTGTGTTAAAGTTTGCATATGATGATGCACTGTAGAGAGCTGATGGATAGCGTGCATACCAAACAGGATACTGGGCAGAAATTGTATTTAGGTTAATATAGTTATCTGCAACACTCTTATAGGTGTAAACACCGCAATAGTAATTATGCTCGCTCATAATCTTACAGAAGTTCATTGCTGCATCTGTAAGTTTTGCTTTGGAAATACCCTTGCTTATGCAAGCTTTATAGTCTGCCTCTTCTTCGTAATCATAATAAATCGGCATCTCAAAGCTTATTTTTCCAAGTTCAGGAGCATTTTTGTTAACATATGTCTGCAAATCATCCAGAATTGTAAGTAATGAATTTGCCTCTATTCCGGAAATATCTGCGTAATTAAAGCCTTCAATGTAGGAATATCCGAACCAGTATACACCGACCTTAAGTCCTGCTTTTTTAGCCTTTACATAATTTTGGAAGAAACA
>JAFLSL010000352.1 GCA_022510985.1 Ruminococcus sp.
TGCCGCAAGAATGCCCGAGTACAATTTAACAGAGATGTGGAAAAGCCCTAACGGCACAATCCGTGCGGCTTTGGACGGTACTGTTTTCAGAGCACCTATTCTTGTTAAGGGCGTTACTCCTTATATTCCGACCTGGACAAAGCCGATTACCATTGCACGTCACGCTTACGGCGATGTTTATAAAAACACTGAAATGAGAGTTGAGGGCGGTTCAAAGGCAGAGCTTCTCGTAACAAAGGCTGACGGCTCGACCGAGACAAGTCTTATTCACGAGTTTAAGGGCGACGGTATTATTCAGGGACTTCACAACCTTGATGACAGTATTTCCTCATTTGCGAGAGCTTGCTTTAACTACGGTCTGGATACAAAGCAGGACGTTTGGTTCTCAACAAAGGATACAATCAGCAAAAAGTATGACCACCGCTTTAAGGATATTTTTGCTGAGATTTATGAAAACGAATACAAGGAAAAATTCGAGGCAGCGGGTATTGAATACTTCTACACACTTATTGACGACGCTGTTGCAAGAGTTATCCGTTCAAACGGCGGATATATCTGGGCTTGCAAAAACTACGACGGCGACGTTATGAGCGATATGATTGCTACCGCTTACGGCTCGCTTGCAATGATGACATCTGTACTTGTTTCTCCTGACGGCGTTTACGAATACGAGGCTGCTCACGGAACTGTTCAGCGTCACTATTACAAGCACCTCAAGGGCGAGGAAACCTCAACCAACTCGGTTGCTACACTTTTCGCTTGGACAGGAGCACTCAGAAAACGCGGAGAACTCGACGAGCTTCCTGAGCTTGTGGACTTTGCTGACAAGCTTGAGAAGGCTGTTATTGATACTATTGAAAACGGTACAATGACAGGCGATTTATATCTTATCTCCACTCTTGAGAACAAGAAAAAAGTTAACACTACAGAGTTCTTAGAGGCTGTTAACGAGACACTTAAGGGACTTTTATAATTAATTAAAATAAGAGGCTGTTTAACCGCAGCCTCTTATAAAACTTATACAAATTGAGAATTGAGCCTTGAAAAGTTCAAGGTTCAATTGTCAATTTTATTATGAAAACAGAAGGATATACTATGGGAAAAGATAAAATATCAAAATCGGTAATCAAAAGATTACCCAGATATTATAGATTTTTAAGTGAGCTTGAGGAGCAGGACGTTGAGAGAGTAAACTCAGGAAAGCTGGCTCAAATTATGAGAACTACCGCATCACAAGTAAGGCAGGATTTGAACTGTTTCGGCGGA
>JAFLSL010000353.1 GCA_022510985.1 Ruminococcus sp.
TGGGCACTCAACGCTTACAACAGTGGTTGGAGATATGTGTACGGAGGCTCGTCTGCCGGTGCAGTTGACTGCTCAGGACTTATCTATTCATATTGCGGCGGTGCAAGAGTAGGTAGCGACCAGCTTAACTCAGCAACCGAAAGCGGAAACGTAAGTGCCGGTATCCCGAGAGTTCACGGACTCGGACTTTATCAGCCCGGCCACGTAGGTGTATATGTCGGCAACGGTATGGCAGTTGACGCACGCAATGAGCAGTACGGCGTATGCTACCAGTCGACAGCTACAAAGTCGTGGACAAAATGGTTTAAGCTTTCCGCCGTTACTTATGTTAACAACGGTTGGGAGAAATTTAACGGAAACTATTACTACTATGAAAACGGTCAGTATCTTGTGAATACAAGCCGTACAATTGACGGAGAAACCTACAACTTTTCTTCATCAGGTATTTCTAACAAAACTCCCGACGATATGGATTCAGTAGCAAGCAAAAGTGAGAATTCATCAGGCTCAGGTTCTAAATCCAACAAGAGTTCCTCAAAATCTGAGAATAAACCCTCATCCGAAAGTTCCTCAGTTTTAAAGCTTGGCTCAAGCGGTGATGCTGTAACAAAGCTTCAGAACAGACTTACCGAGCTTGGCTTCTACAGCGATGCTATAACAGGATATTTCGGCGAGGCTACTCAGGCAGCATATAAAGAATTCCAAAAGGCGGCGGGTGTAACCGTTGACGGAATTGCGGGCAAGAGCGACCTTGAAATTCTCTATTCCGATGACGCACCAAAGGCTAATTCCGAAACCGAAGACGATAATAATGACGAGGATGACGGTACTCTAAGTCTCGGTGACGAGGGAGACGATGTAAAGAAAGTTCAGGAAAAGCTTTCTGACCTTAAATACTTTGATGCAGAATGTACAGGCTATTTCGGCGAAATTACCGAGGAAGCAGTTAAGGAGTTCCAGGAGGACAACTCCATTGAAACAACGGGCGTAGTCGGCGAATTGACAATGGACGCACTTTTTGATGAGGCAACTCCCGATAACCCCGATTATACTGAAGAAACAGAAGAGCCTGATACCGAAGAAACTACCGAACCTGAAAAGGTTGAGCCGGCTTCTGAGCCAAAGACCGAACCCGTAGTAAACACTCTCGAGAAAAACGCAAAGGCTAACGTAGAAATCGCTCAGAAGGTTGTATTAAAAACTAATAAGATAAGCAAAAAAGCCCTCGCAGGCATTGGCACAAACAGCAAGAAAAAGG
>JAFLSL010000354.1 GCA_022510985.1 Ruminococcus sp.
CGCGTTCACTGACCTTGCAGCCATTTACCCCATCACACCTTCTTCCGTTATGGCTGACGTTACCGATAGCGAGGCAGCTAACGGCAGAACCAACGTCTTCGGACGTACTGTTCAGGTAACAGAAATGCAATCCGAGGGTGGTGCTGCAGGTGCAGTTCACGGCTCTCTCGCAGCAGGTGCTCTCACAACTACATACACAGCATCTCAGGGATTGCTTCTTATGATTCCTAATATGTATAAGATTGCAGGTGAGCTTCTTCCGGGCGTAATCCACGTTTCCGCTCGTGCACTTACTTCTCACGCACTTTCTATTTTCGGTGACCATTCCGATATCTACGCTTGTCGTCAGACAGGTTTTGCAATGCTTTGCTCCAACAACCCTCAGGAGTGTATGGACTTAACAGCAGTTGCACATCTTACTTCAATTAAGGGCAGAGTTCCTTTCCTTCATTTCTTCGACGGCTTCAGAACTTCTCACGAGGTTCAGAAGATTGAAACATGGGATTATGAGGATCTCGACGAAATGCTTGACCACGACGCTGTTGAGGCATTCAGAAGAAGAAGCCTCAACCCTGAGCATCCTGTAACAAGAGGTACAGCTCAGAACGACGATATCTTCTTCCAGGCTAGAGAGGCTTGTAACAAGTACTACGATGCTGTTCCCGAAGTTGTTATCGAGTATATGAACAAGGTTAACGCTAAAATCGGCACTAACTATAAGCCCTTTAACTACTACGGTGCAGAGGACGCGGAGCACGTTATTGTTGCTATGGGTTCTGTTTGTGACTGTATCGAAGAGGTTGTAGATTACTTAAACGCAGCAGGCGAAAAGGTTGGTCTTTTAAAGGTTAGACTTTATCGTCCGTTCGTTGCTGATTATATGCTCTCAGAGCTTCCTAAGACAGTTAAGACTATCTCCGTTCTCGATAGAACTAAGGAGCCCGGCTCAATCGGCGAGCCTCTTTATCTTGACGTTCTCGCAGCTATCAACGGCTCCGACTTCTCAGACGTTAAGATTTACTCAGGCCGTTACGGCTTAGCTTCTAAGGATACAACTCCTGCGGATATGATTGCTGTTTACAGAAACGCTGAATCCGCTACACCTAAGAAGAGATTTACAGTTGGTATCGTTGATGACGTTACTAACCTTTCTCTCCCGAGAGTTGAGAACCCCGATACTACACCTAAGGGCACAACTTCCTGTAAGTTCTGGGGTCTCGGTGCTGACGGTACTGTTGGTGCTAACAAGAACTCC
>JAFLSL010000355.1 GCA_022510985.1 Ruminococcus sp.
CCTATGAAGAAGCTGCTATGGCGGAGCCTACAGCTGTTGCTCTTCACGCCTTAAGACGTGCTGGAATTGAAATAGGAGATACTGTAGTTATTTACGGACCGGGCACAATCGGTATTCTCATTGCACAATGGGCGAGAGCTTGGGGTGCTAACAAGGTGCTTTTAGTTGGTACAGATTTAAATAATTATGAGTTTATTGAAAGCCTCGGCTTCCACGATTACTTTAACGCATCGCATGGCGACCCGATTGAATGGGTTATGGAAAAGACAAACGGCAACGGTGCGGACATTGCAATTGAGGCTGTAGGTATTGCCGCTACTGCTGCAAACTGCCTTGACAGCGTTGCATCCGGTGGTAAAGTAATTTATGTAGGTAATCCTCACGGCGATTTTACTTTCCCGCAAAACACTTATTGGCAGATTTTAAGAAAACAGCTTAAGATTTACGGCACTTGGAATTCCGCTTACAATAACACACCTCAGAGTGACTGGAGTATTGTTGTAGACGCTATGTCATCTGGTGCTGTAAAGGTTAAACCGCTTATTACTCATAAATTCAGTCTCAAGGATATGGATAAGGGACTTGAAATTATGAAAGAAAATAAAGAATTTTACAGTAAGGTTATGGTCGTAATCGACTGATAGAGGTTATAATATGCGTGGTTTATTATCACCGTCGGTTATGTGTGCCGACTTGCTCCATCTTGCTGATGAGATTAAAAAGCTTGACGAGCTTGGAGTTGAATATTTACACATAGACTTTATGGATAATAAATTTGTCCCCAATATAACATTTGATACCAATATTATAAAAAGCTTTAAAAAGCCTATGAAAAATATCAAGCGTGATATTCATATAATGGCTTTTGAGCCCCAGCAGTATTTTGATAAAATGGAAATCGGGGAAGGGGATATGGTATCCGTTCATTTTGAAGCGTGTGAAAATCCGCACGATGTTTTGGCTGATATTAAAGCAAGAGATGCAAAGCCTTGCCTTGCTATAAGCCCGGATACTCCCGTTGATACTGTTTTGGAGTTTCTTGATGAGGTTTATGCTATTTTGCTTATGACTGTTTATCCGGGATTTGCCGGACAGCCTATGGCCCCTAAAAGTATGGAACGCTTGGAACAGCTTAAAGATATTATAAAAAAATCAGGTAAAGATGTTTTAATTGAGGTTGACGGTAATGTCAGCTGGGTTCACTGCGGTGAAATGCGTGAAAAGGGTGCAGATATATTTGTTGCAGGTTCTTC
>JAFLSL010000356.1 GCA_022510985.1 Ruminococcus sp.
GAGATGACGCAATATGGCACAATGAACAAAGAAGTTGATTTCAATGATGATTTTTGCTATTTTCCCGAGTATAACCAGGAAGCAGCGGCAAAACTTATTACAGATTTATTTGTAAATGAAGCGTCTGCACTTGGACTTGATAACGTAATATGTATTTCGCCACTTAGAGATAAAGGCTTTTGTTCAGCTCACGAATTGAACAATTCAATTCAAGCTAGAATTAATCCCGAAAGTCCCGCAAAGGCACAATGCAAAGTAAAAGGTACAATATTTCGTGTTCTTGACAGAGTAATACAATGTCAGAATATCGAGGTTAAAACCATTTACGGAAATACTGTATATATCTCTAACGGTGGGATAGGTAAAATCTTATCAATCAAAAAGGAAGATAGTGATTATATTTTCCAAATTGATTTCGGAGAGAAGCGTATCGTTGAATTCAATCGAGATAATATGTTGTCGGTAAAGTTGGCGTATGCTCTTACTGTACATAAGTCGCAAGGTGCTGAATTCGAGTCTGTAATTATGCCGTTGTTTCGATATTTCGGAGTTGCTATGAATTACCGCAATATGTTCTATACTGCGGTAACTAGAGCAAAGAAGAAATTCCAAATTGTCGGTGAAAGCGAATGTATTTATATGTGTATCAGAAACAACAAAATTACTCATAGAAATACAAAATTAAGTTTTCGCATAGGTCAAAAAATGTTGTCAGAATTATTTTAAAAAACAAGGAGGATTTTAATTATGTCAGAATTTGACGTTATAACAAACACAATATTAGATGATAAAAGCAAAAACAAGTTTTGGAGCAAGGTAGCTCCAAGTGTTAGAGAGGCTACAAAGAAAGCAGGGTTTGACCCTACAGATTTCTTAGAGTGGAATGGCGATACAGGTAATTGGTATATGAAGGAGCAAGACCTTCTTTGTTGGTTTAAAATCGTTTATCCAACGTCAATTATTCAGACAGAGAAGGCTATGCTTGAAATGGGAGTTTTGTGCCAGTACAAAGTAAAAATTCATCTTACTCCCGATGCTGAGATACCCAATATTTTTGAGGGGCCTGTTATTTTAAAGGACGACAATTTTTTCTTCACAAACACAAACAATTACATAGCCACGGCTCGTACTATGGCTATAGGCAACGCTCTCAGACATTGTGGTTTCGGTTGTCAAGTTAACGATGAATACTTTGTTGTAGACACTTCGACAGCTCAACAACCCCCCTCTGTAAACACTACGAACTCTAAT
>JAFLSL010000357.1 GCA_022510985.1 Ruminococcus sp.
GGATGTAGAGTAAATGACAACGGAAACTCAACGACAGAATCTGTAAGTTCTTCTACAGAAACTAAAGTTCAAGAGAATATTTCTCAAAAATTATATGTCGAAAAAGACATAAAAATGCGAAACGAATATAAGATGAATTTTTATGTGTTTGGGAATTTGGCTGAAACTTATCAGCCCGATTCAAACGGAAACCTTGTTTTATATGATAATGTTCCTTATTTTAATATGCTTGACGAAACGTATATAAAATATCATGACGCACTCATGGGAACCGATGGTGATACAAGTTTTGATAAGTTATATGAAGTGTTAGATGAGTATGAAGCTAATTTAAGTAAAGCACCTAAGTATTCTGATTTTGTTATAACCGATTATAAGGACGGAGTTTGTATTAATGCCTATAAGGGCTACGAGGAACACGTTGTAATACCCGCTGCAATTAACGGAAAGAAAGTAATAAAAATCGGAGCAAACCTATCTCAAGGCGAATTTGATATTCTCTATGAATTGCCGTTTAAAAATCATAAAATAAAATCCATAACTATTCCGTCAACAGTTAAAGAAATTGTTTTGGACGCATTTGACTGTTATGACAAAAACAGTCGGAAAGACTTTCTGGAAAATATTTATGTTGACAGCGAAAATCCCTATTATACGTCAGTAGATGGGATATTGTATAACAAAGATAAAACCTGTCTTTTGCAAATCCCCGGTAACTACAAGAATGAAACAATAAAGATTTCTGAAGGGACAAAGGCAGTCTATTGCACCTGCTCATTCTTGACAGATACCGTCGTTATACCCTCAAGTGTTGTGAGTTTCGGAGAGGAATTTGATAAAAACGGAAAGAAAAGAATGACGGATTTTTGGGACAGCTGTTGGTCGGGACCGTTTGCAATATATAATATGGCAAGAGTCCGCAATTTCAAGGTAGCGGATAACAACAAGTATTATTCGAGCAAAGACGGAGTGTTATATAACAAGGATAAAACGAGGCTGTTTCTTTATCCTCAAAGTCAACAAAAAAGCTTTGTTGTTCCTGATAGTGTAAGAGTTATCGACGAAACCGTAGATTTCTGTTCATCTAATTTATCTTCAATTACAATCGGCAAAAATGTTAAGGAAATATATGCTTCTCTCGAGGAATTATTTGAACAGAAGCTTACCATAAAAGGTTATAAGAATTCAACTGCCGAAATTTTTGTAAAAGAGCAAAAAAAGAA
>JAFLSL010000358.1 GCA_022510985.1 Ruminococcus sp.
CATAGAAGAGGATATAGTAAACTTTTCCATCATATCCATATACAAATTACCCCCATATTAAGTGCATTATACAATATAATTATACTTAATATAGGAGTAAGTTTCAACGATAAATATTTAATTTTTTAATATTTTGTAATTTTTTACAGTTTTTAAAAATTTCTAACCGATAATTTGGTTATTTATAAGATTATACATATCAAACCGTTGCAGCCGTTGTTTGTGATTTTTTCAATTGTCTCCCCTATCTTGGCTCTGGCATCGTTAGGCATACGATAAAGCTTATTGTGAAGCCCTTCGTTTACAAGCTCGTGTACGCTTTTACCGAAAATATTGGATTCCCAGATTTTCGCGGGATCTTCCTCAAATTCCTTGAGCATATATGAAACAAGTTCCTGACTTTGCTGTTCACTTCCGACAATAGGCGTTACCTCGGTTTTGGTGTTCACCTTCATCATATGTATTGACGGTGCGGATGCTTTCAGACGAATTCCGTATTTACCGGACTGCTTGATAATCTGCGGCTCTTCAAGAGATAGCTCTTCCATAGTCGGCATAACTATTCCGTAGCCCGTATCCTGAACCTGACGGTAAGCCATAGCAATTTTATCAAATTCCTTTTGCTTTTGCGAAAGTTCACTAATACAGTCGAGCAAAGAACATTCGTCGCTGATATTAAGTCCCGTACGCTCGGAAAGAACATTATAGAAAAGTTCCTTAGGAATTGCGACAGATACGCTCGCCTCGCCTTTGCCTAGATTTAAATCGGTCAGACGTGTATACTCGATAAAATCAAAGTCTGCGATTTCGTTGAGGGTATCCTGAATCTGGCGGATTTTTTCAATTTTTGACGCAGAATTCTTTATTGATTCGAGTACAGATTTTTTTGTTTCATTTTCTCTCGGCAGAGTTACTACCCAACGAGGAATGTCAACGGAAATTTCACGTATCGGAAACTCGAATAAAAGCTGAGCTAAGATACGCTTTATCTCGGTTTCGTCAAGTTCCATACAATTCACCGGAATAACGGGCACCTGATATCTTGCAGATAGGTCATTTGCAAGCTCCGCTGAGCTTTGAGAATTAGGCTCAATGCAGTTGAGGAGTACGATAAAGGGTTTATTAATAGCTGTCAGCTCATCAATAACTCTTTTTTCCGCTGCGGCGTATTCCTCACGCGGAAGGTCGGTTATTGAGCCATCGGTTGTTAT
>JAFLSL010000359.1 GCA_022510985.1 Ruminococcus sp.
TCCATAATTTACCTCTTTTTTAATATTTTTATTGCTTGTTCTACTCGTTCGTTAGTCAGCCCAACTTTTTCGTCTAACTTAATAAAGTTGTCCGTCAAGCCGCATCCGTCAAAATCGAAAGATTTATCGTCAAGGATAACAAAGCTAATTGGCTTATGTTTCTCATTGTAGGCTAAAATCGATTCTCCCCGACTGAACCACACGCCATCACGGCAATTTGCTGTTTTATCTGCAACTATCAGTCCTACAGACTTAAATTTCTTGTCGAGGTAATCTGCGTGAATGTCCTGCAAGTGTTTACGTTCGGGCAATCTTTCCCAATTAGTTTTCCACGTAGATGTCAATACAAGTTCGGCTCCTGTGACTTCAACAATCTCTTTTAATAATTTAAGCTTATCGTTGTCGATACCGATACAGCCGCCACATCTTGATTTGCTATCTGGTGTATTTAAAACGCCGTCTACGTCTAAAAATACAATTCTATCGTCCATTACTTTGCTCCTCTTATCTAAAAAATTTTTTTCAATTGCTTGCTCTGATTTGGATGCCGTAGATGACGAAGCACTAACGCAATTCTGTCGGTTACTACTTCAATCGGCAGTTCTTCGTCCTTAGCTATTTCTTCGTTGGTCTTGCCTTCCTTTGTATAGAGCATAAAAATTCTCTTCAGCTCTGTCGGTAACGGTTCTATAAGCTTCTCTATTAACCCCGATAGCTGCTTTGCATTATCTGCCTTACTCTCTACCCTCTCACCGAAAACCGAAGAAAGCACGTTGTAAGGATAGCCCAATTCAGTTGACATCTTTATCCCCCTTAAAACTTTATTACGCCTTTTTTAGGCAACAAAAAAAAGCCCATCCATCGCCGGATGAGCTTTAACTGAATTCTAATATTATGAGGACCTTTCAACGACCTTTTTGATAGTCGCATTATACAATATGAGATGTCCATTACCTAACCAAATTTTTGTCACTTTCTAAAATTTCCAAATTTTGTGATTACTTTTCAGTTTTTGATAGTTTTGTTCACAACATTCAGATTACCTCTCTCGCTCTTTAACTCAAGTCAAAAAATTTCTCAACAAATATTAAAAATTAAGCTATCAAAACTCAAAAAAATACTGTATGTTTATATTAAATATTATTAATTATATATAAAATATAATTATATAAGTTAATTATTATATAA
>JAFLSL010000036.1 GCA_022510985.1 Ruminococcus sp.
AAATCCGTTTTTAAACGGGGATAAAATAAATCCTACGACAACTAAAGAGCAGATTAAAACGATGTAAAAAACTTCATATTTATTTTTAACAGTTCCGTTCTCGTTCCAAATATTAACCAAATTTGCGATAAAGTTAAATAAAAGAAAAAGCAGCAGAATAATTGAAAATATTAAGAATAATCCCGAAAGCACCGTAGTCCAATTGCCGTTTAACGCATCTTTGGCTTGATTTCGGATTTTCTTTTCTGTTTCCATAAAATCACCAATTAAAAGTTTTGTGTGTACATTTTATAAATTGTTTGCAAGCAGATTTAAGCGTGATGAAGAGTTTCTATGCATAGTGGGTAAGCTCCGGCTTGCACGGTTATCTTGTTTAAAATTTCGTCTTTATATTTTACTTCTTTTTTTCCGTCTTGAATTTCTAAGCAAAATTAAAACGGAAATATACATAAGAAATATTGTACCACATACTACAGTAATTATAATTCCTGTACGGAAACCGGGCGGATTGTATTTGAATACAACTTCACTTTTTTTATTGCCCTCGACTAAAACTGACATAAACCCGATGTTAGATTTAATGATTTCAGCCTCTTTGCCGTTAACATACGCACTCCAGCCTTCAGTATAAGGTACACTGAAAAACAGCAGATTTTCTTCACCTTTGTTGTTGATTGTAGCCTTAAAGCCTTCGTTGTTGTATTCGAAATTACTGCAAGTGTTTCCCGAAAGTTTTTTACAGTCTTCGAAATAGTATTCCTTTCCGTATGAAAAGTTTTCGGTTTTACTTTCGAATTTCTTATCGTTATCCTTCGCACTTTTATCTTTGTTAATTGTTTCTATATCATTTTTGCTGTAGCCTGTTAGCTTTTGAAATTTTAAAATGTCTTCGTCATCTAAAATCATTGCTTTTAAGATAGCCTCACTTTTGTAGCGGGTGTCAATTTCCTTAAACTCACTTTCGGTAATAAAGCTGTCGTACGTAAAACCCATCGGTACAAAGTAGTCGTTTTTATAAATCTTAAAGCCGTCGATATCTTTTAAATAGCTCCAACCGGGCATTTTGGTATTACCTTTTTTATCCTCGAATTTTTCAGTGTTATCGCAAAAAAGATATTTACAGCTCAAAAGACCTCTGAGCCCATAGCTGTTTGTGTCAGGCTCTGATGCAACATCTCTTGAATATCCCAGACTGTCGTAAAAATTCATTATCGATGGTGTGACAACGCTGTGAAAAGCCTGAATAGACGGAATATTTAAGTACATTGCCGCGTTGTCTACGGATTCATAAAAGTCACTTCGGACGTTCTTTATGTCGTCTAGCTTAACGCTGTCTGCCGCACCGATAAGATTTTGTCTTATATACGCGTTGTCGTCGCCGTCCATTCGGGTTCCTGTCTCGACAATATATGTTGACGAAACTAAAGTTATAAGGCATATTCCCGCAACTAAAGATACAGAAAGCTTGCGGCTTGATGTTTTAAATTTTTTTATTATAATTGCGAATAAGAACAGCGATAAAACCGAGATTGCAACATAAATCCAATACCTCGGCAAATTATCAGCAAGACCGGTTTTTGTGTACTCAAAAACATCGCCGTCGTAAATAGACTGGGGCATAAGTCCGATTAAAATTGCGATTGCCGCAGTTATTGTACCTGACCAACACAAAGCTCTCTTCCAGTTAACCTCTTTGTTTTCAAGTGACTTAATTGTAGCTAAGCACATAATCAGCACAAGCATATAGTACCATCTCGCGTAGAATATGCTTGCGTTTAAAAGCTGGAAAACAGAATTGAAAATCGGAACAAGTGCAAAGACAATTAAAAGCAGAAGGAGCTTTTTAATCCAGTCTCTCCTTTTAAGCTGAAGGTATCCGATAACTCCCGTCATTCCGACAAGCGGCAGCCAACCGCTGACAGATGCCCAATTTGCGTCAACATTTGGAGTGAAATTAGGCTCTGCCGCAAGCTCGGGAGGGAAGAAGAAACTTAAAATAATGTACCAGTATTTTTGCGGATTTTCATATACAAGAGCGTTGTAACCGTCCGGCAAAACAGAAAGCCTCGGGTTACCGTTTAAGAACAAAACGGTAGGCAAAACTATAAAAGCCGTCGCGAAAAATCCCAAAAGCACTTCAAAAACAAACAGCAAAAGCTTTGAAAGCGTGAGCTTGTAGTTGTTTGTGAACACGAGCATAAACCAGTATATTGCGGTGAATACCGCCATTCCCGCAAAGAAATAGTAGTTAACCGTACATGCTGCAAATACCGCGGTGGCAACAACGCCTTTGCGATTGTTGTACATCATTTCATCAACTGCAAGTAAAAGCAGAGGGAAAATTATCATCGGCTCGTGGAAGTGGAAGAAGAAAATATTGTAAATCGAAAAACCCGAAAACGCGTACAAAAGCCCGCCTGCAACAGCAAATGTCTTGTTTTTTACATATCTTTTCAGATAGAGATACGCAGAAAGTGAACAAAATGCAAACTTCAGCATAAATATCGGACCGATTAAAAACGGAACAGCCTCGCTCGGAAACAGAAGTGTTAAAAAGAAAAACGGACTTCCCATAAGATAAAATGAATAAGAGGCTATCGTAGCACTTCCGAGGTCGGTTGTACTGCTCCAGTTCGTATTTCCTGAGAGAACAGCATCGTGCATCATTTGGTAAAACGGAATTTCCTGAACATTAAAGTCGCCGTAATACATAAAAACTCCGCCGTTTTGAATTATAATCGGAATAAACAAAAGTGACGAAATTAAAAGTCCGAGTAAAAATGCCGTCAGACCGTAGTTTTTTATATATATGTTATTTAAGGTTTTTGTGAATTTATTGTTACCCATATTCTGTTCCCGTTATTGCAAAAGATTATAAATAATAGTATAATAAATTATAGCACAATATGGATTAATTTTAAATAAAAACTTGGAAATAAGGAGAATAAAGTTGAAAAATTCACATTTTTTCGCAATGCTTTCGCGAATGAAATACATAACAAGATGGGGACTTATGAATAATACTAACAGTGAAAATATAAGCGAGCACAGCCTGCAGACTGCAATGTTCGCTCATTTGCTGGTGCTACTTCATAATAAGAATTCAGATGATAAGC
Organism: Ruminococcus sp.; assembly: GCA_022510985.1. GTDB lineage: Bacteria > Bacillota > Clostridia > Oscillospirales > Acutalibacteraceae > Ruminococcoides. The sequence goes on from JAFLSL010000036.1 coordinate 3,117, forward strand.
TAAACGCTGAACGTGCCGCATTGCTTGGAATGTACCACGATGCAACGGAAATAATAACAGGTGATATGCCCACACCCGTGAAATACTATAATCCCGAAATAATCAGTTCCTACAAAAAGGTTGAGAGAATTGCGGGGGAAAAGCTCGTTTCGATGCTTCCTGATGATTTGCGGGATGAATATAAAGATATAATTCTTTTAGAGAATAAAAACGACCAAATTCTTTTAAAATATGTAAAGGCGGCTGATAAGTTATCTGCACTCGTTAAGTGTATCGAGGAAATAAGAATGGGCAACGATGAGTTTAAAAGTGCAAAGCTTGCTACCGAAAAATCTCTTCATAGTATGAATATGCCTGAGGTTGAGGATTTTATTGAAAGTTTTTTGCCGTCATTCTCTCTGACGCTTGATGATATAAGTGAGTAAAACAAAAATGACAATGACGTTATATTCTTTTAAAGAATAATTAACTGCGTGTAGTTGTGCTATAATATCGTTAAATGTAGTATTATGTCGAACTATCTATTTACATATATAAAGGAGCTATATTATGGCAGGAAACAGAGGTAAATCTCATTCTGAGTATGTTGATATCAGTTCGAATACTCAGGTTGTAAGTTTATATAAGAAAAAAGGCAGAGTAAAGCGTGCCGTATCGCTTGTTTTAGCGATTATATTTATGATAACCGGTGCGGGTATGCTTTACGTTTACAACGCTCTTGACTCAATCGTTTATGATAGCGAGGTTGTGGAAACTACTGCTGCTACTGAGGCTACTAAGGAATCTGTTGATGATCCCGGCGATTTTAAAACCGCTGTTACCGATACCGATTTGCTTACTAACTCAAAGGTTCTTAACGTTATGCTCTTTGGTGAGGATAACCACAGCAAAGGCTCAACAGGTCGTTCCGACTCGATGATTATGGCGTCTATTGACAATAACTCAAAGAGAATTAAGCTGACCTCGTTTCAGCGTGATACCTACGTTTATATCCCAGGACACGGCTACGGCAAGATTAATTCTTCCTATTCACTCGGCGGAGCGTCGCTTGCTATCCGCACAATTGAGGCTAACTTCGGTGTTAAAGTTGACCGTTATGCGGTTGTAGACTTTACAAGCTTTAGGAAGATTATTGACATTCTCGGCGGACTTACAATTAACCTCGATCACGATGAGGTTGCTTATATCAACTGGCAGATGTATATCAACCACCAGACAACCGAGCGTTATCTGCTTGATGAAAAGGACGGAAAAATTACCCTTACAGGTCAGCAGGCTCTTTGGTATGCACGTGACAGAGGTTACGACGGCGTTCAGTCGGGCGATGACTGGGATAGAACCGACCGTCAGAGAAAGCTTTTGGAAACTGTATTCAATAGTATGAGAGATGCATCAATTACTCAGATTGTACAGATTGTTTCCGAGATTGGACCGCACGTTACAACTAACCTTAAAAAGGATGAAATCACCGGTCTGTTATCTCATTCGCTGACATATATGAAATATAAGGTTAAGAAGTATTCAGTTCCGCAGGACGGACTTTGGTCATACTTCTCAGATCCTGTAGTAGGCTCCTGCATTCAGATTAACGATATGGAAAAATGTCGACAGAAGTTTGCTAAATTTGTTTTTGGAAATTTAATTGAAACAACATAAAAAACACCGGCTCAGCCGGTGTTTTTTAGTATCAATCTATCGGTTCAAATCTTCTCATTCGTATTCCGTCACGCTCGACTATTTCTTCGAAGTTTGACTTGCTTCGTACCCAAAGCTCGCCTTCTCCGTAGAGTGCTCGGTAAACGACTGTTTCTTCTAAGGTTTCGCTGTCCTTAGCAATTCCGATTACCTCGTATTCATTACCTTTGAAGTGGCGGTATTTTCCGAGCCTTACGGGTAGCTTTTCAATGGTGTCTATGGTACTTGTATTATTCTCTATAGGAATTATAATCTCCTCATCAATATCAAGCTCAAAGTTTCCGTCGTTAAGCACAAGAATTTTTGAGGAACAAGGCTTAATCGGAATATTTGCATATCCGTTTGCCTCGAATTTTTCGCCCGTTAACGCATCCGTGAGTACGCCGTTTCCGTCAATGTTGAAGTCGATATTTGTATCATAGGATGATAGGTTGAGTGCAACATAAACGGTCTGACTGTCGCATTGACGCATATATACGAGCTGTTCATTTTTAATGTTAATATTTTTGTAGTTTCCGTATTTAAGTGCCGGTAGAGCTTTTCTGACTTTTGAGAGCTTGCAGAGGTGGTTGTATAAATCATAATCCGGATTTGGAATATTGTTGATATCAAGACAGGGACGTAGTTCGTAGTCGCTGTGCTTTGTACGCGTACCCTCTATTGCCCATTCACTTCCGTAATAAATGCAGGGAACACCGGGCATTGTGTAAAGAATTGTATGCACATTGTTAAGATGCTGTTTTTCTTTAAGCATACTTGAAATTCGGTTAACATCGTGATTATCAACAAAGTTGAAGGTGTAAATGTTTCGGTAAATTCCGCCGTCGCCGAATTGACGATTTAAGGAATGGGCAATCTCAAAGTAGTTGTGGTCATTGTGAGAGCTGTAGATGCCCTTATAACATTCATAGTTTGTAACCGAATGGAGAATATCGTCGTTAGCCCAGCGGTTGTAGTCTCCGCTTGTTATTTCTCCGTAAAGCCAGAAATCCGATTTTAACGAAAGACAGGTGTTTCTGAGCCTTTTAAAGAATTCGAGGTTAATGCAGTCCGCAGCGTCAAGTCGTAAGCCGTCTATACCAAATTCCTCAATCCAGAATTTAACTGCGTTTATAAGGTGGTCTGCAACCTGAGAGTTATCTAAATTGAGTTTAACGAGGTCAATGTGACCTGCCCAGCCCTCGTAGCAAAATCCGTCGTTATAGTGGTTGTTGCCCCAAAAGTTGAGGTTCATAAACCAAGAGCAATACTGTGAATTTTCGCGGTTTTGCTGTATATCTTTAAATGCAAAAAAATCTCTGCCGACGTGGTTGAACACTCCGTCGAGAATAATTCTTATTCCATTTTCGTGGAGCGTGTTGCAAATTTCTTTAAAAGAATTATTGTCGCCCAAACGGCTGTCAATTTTGTAATAATCAATAGTGTCGTAGCCGTGCCGTGTGCTTTCAAAAACGGGGTTGAAAACCAAGGTGTTTATTCCCAGCTTTTTAAAATTATCTATCCAATCGTAGATTTTATCAAGTCTGTACTCAAGCTTAAAGTCGTTCTCACGCGGAGCACCCGCAAAGCCCAGGGGATAGATGTTGTACATTACTGATTCTTTTATCCAATTCAAATATATCATTCCTTTGCAATTTTTCCCTAAATTTATGTTAATTATTTTATCATAATAAAGGATATTGTGCAAGTTGCATTTTTATGGTACAATATGTTATGGAATAAAATATAATTCTTTAGGAGAATAATATATATGCTGAAAATTCAAAACAAATCCACTAAAAGAATAAGAGTGGTACAGATAGTTCTGTTTATAATCCAAATCTTTCTTACAAGTGAGCCGTATGTATGGGGCGGTGCAATTCTTACGCAGTATAAGACGAGCAGTTTTACCGTGCTTGATATGATTACAAATATCGGTGCGTCCACAGGCAACGCTGAAAGTGACCAAATTCTCAGTGTTATGGGAATTTGCTACACTCTCTTTCTTATAATTCCAATAATCGCCCTCGGATTTCAGCTTTTTGACAGGGAATATAACCTTAAAAACGTTGTTGGAATAATTTGCTCATTTGCCGGTGTAATTTGTATTATGCTGTTTGTCGGCGGAAATTTCTTATGCTTAGGCTCGCTTATAGCACTGTTGCTTTATCTCGTGTCCGCATTTATGTCGGTTATGGGAATTTTCGCAAGATATCTAAAAACAGAGTAAAATAAAATGAAAAAGAAAAAGAGAGGCGAAAGCCTCTCTTTTTTATTTATTAAGGAATTTCACAGCAAGAGAAAATAAATGCCTGCAAAAATCAAGGTGCGGCTGGTGTGTGCTATGAGGATTCTATCAATTTTTTTGATTAATCTTTATAAAGACCTTACATTGTTCAAGACAAATTTCTTTTTGGTCAGCAGATAAATCGCGGAATACACGCAATAGATCATCTTCTTGACTTGTAGTATTAGAGTTACTCGGTTTATATCCAAGAAGGTAGTCCGTAGTAACATTAAAATAGTTTGCTATCATCTTTAAGGTCTCAAAGTCAGGTTCTCTTGTGCTTTGGGCATAGCTACTGACAGTTGAGGGAGCAATATTTAATTTATTAGCTAACTCTTTTTGAGTGATATTTCTTTCTTCTATCAAGGCACGTAATCTCTCACCAAATTTCATTAAAATCACCTCGTACCTATCATAAATGGTATAAGGTAAAATTTTTAGCATAATTTACATAATGCATTGACAATTCACGAAAAGAGTTGTAATATATTTGTAGATGAACATCATTTATATTCCAAAGAAAGGATTGTCATTTATGGGATTTGAAAATGCTTTTAACAAATTTGCTAAGTTTGGTAATACACTTAACAGAGGTGTAAACAATGTTATTGGAAAAGAGGTATTCAAAGATATAAAGGAAATGGAACCTCCACGTGAATTTCCACCATACAGCAGTTTTCCGGATTACACAGTTCCGGAACCGGAACAGTGGTCTGCACAGACCGGAGAAGATAAACAATTCACTTTGAACGGAAATATTATTAAAGTTTCAGCTAATTTGGATGCGTGTATGAAATACCGAAAATTTTTTATATCATCAGCAAAGTATTATTTGGAAAGATTTAAATTTAGGTATCAAAACTGTGTTCATGATTTTGATAGTTTCGTTCATTATTTCTCGGAGATG
>JAFLSL010000360.1 GCA_022510985.1 Ruminococcus sp.
GTATGCCGCTATATCCGCGACCTCGAAAAAGAGTTCGGGGTAAAGCTTTTTGAACGCACACGCCGTGAAGTGGCATTGACTAATGAGGGAAAGCTGCTTTTACCTTATGCTCAGGATATAATTGATACGCTAAATAAAGCTACTTCCGTGGTAAGCCAGCTAAATAACGGCAGCGGAGGAAGACTTCGCCTTGCTTACGATTCAACCTCAGTAGATTATCCTACAAAATGCCTTCGGGCGTTTACCGCTAAATATCCCGATATTGCTGTTGAAATGGTACGGCTTTCGGGTAGTGAGAGTGCGTCTGTGGTTAATTCCACCGAGTACGATTTCTTCTTTATGCTAAGGGATATGCTGCCCGATAACGATAATATCGACTCGGAAATTACCCACAAGGATACTCTCAATCTTTTAGTTCCCAAAGGCTTTAGGAACAGCGGAAAATCTGTAGACGGAATTAACCTGAAAAATCAGAAATTTGTACTGCTTTCCGAGGCTGAAAGTCCCATACTTTATATGGAAATTATGGATATTTTCCGTACCTTCCATTTTGCACCCGATTCAATTGTTGAATTCGATGACGTCCGTTCGGTCTATATGGCTGTGGCAGCAGGAATGGGCGTGTCGATTTTGCCGAAAAACCTTATCGAAAACTTTGCTCAGCCTGATGTAAAACCACTCGACTTTAACGGAATAGAGGCAGATTTAACCTACGTTCTCGCCTGGAGAAAAAACAACTCAAACCCGGCGGCACACTTGTTTTTGAATACCGTCAACCGTGAGGGTTTTGTTGATGACGAGGAATATGTGCTTTAACTTTTTGATAGTGCTAAAAGCTTTTTATGTTCCTTGGGAAAATCTCTTCTGAACGAAAGATAGGGGAGATATTGTTCTTTTCCTTCTTCCTTTGCGAAGAAGTGAGAGCTTTCTCCTGTGTAGCAAAGCGAGCCGTCATTTTCGTTATAAATCTTATAAGAAAAAGTCATCTTAATCCCTTTATAGCTTTCTAATTTAACCTCAACTTTGAACGGGTCGTCAAATCTAAGGTAATTCAAAAAGTTTTCACTTGCACTTGTTGCTGGAATTATGCAACCAAGTTTTTCAAATTCGTTGTAGTTCATAACGTTTTCTTCTAACCATTTAAACCTGGCTTCTTCAACT
>JAFLSL010000361.1 GCA_022510985.1 Ruminococcus sp.
AAATCGCCTCAATAGTGGTTATTCTTGCCTCCATGATTGGCTGCTCGTTTTTCGCCTCGTCGTATTCGCTGTTCTCGGAAAGGTCGCCGTAAGAACGTGCGAGCTTGATTTTTTCTGCCATTTCCTTACGCTTTTCGCCTTTAAGATATTTTAATTCGTTTTCTAAATTCGCAAGACCTTCTTCGGTCAACATAATTTTCTTAGCCATATTTTAAAATTCCTTTCAATGTAAATTTATACATACATTAGATATTATAATTTTTTTAGCGTTGAATGTCAAGCTATCCGGCACTCATTCTCGCCAAATAATCGCAGATTGAACGCGGTGTTTGTGAGGAAGTAAAATTAGAGCAGGTTGTCGCAACGATTGAGCCAAGCTCGTACTGCCTTCCTTTTGTATAAAGTGCCCCTGCAAAATATTCGTTACTCAGGCTTTCAGGCTTGATTTTGTCGAACATATTAGGCATACGAAAATGGTAATCGAAATACACAAGTCCCGCTGTACAAACAGTTGGAGCAAAGCCCGAAAGCACTATTGCACCGCCCGAAATCGGAAGTGCCTCGGTAATCCGAGCGGGTGCAATCACAAGATTGCAGTCAGAAAGATTTGCACGATTACTCGAAACAAAAACCTCCGCTCCGCATTCTTCGGAAATTTTCTGAATGTTTTCTGTGTACTCATCAACATTATCGCTTACAGCTACTACGTTTTTGCAGTATTTTACTAAATCCTCCAAAACAGACGAACAGCTTGCGTCAGCGTCAAACAGACCCACCTTAATATCGGGAACTACTCCTTTGAGTTTAGAGAGAACAAAAACTCCGAGATTACACGCGAGCTGAATTTTAAACTCGGTGTTTTCAAATCTTTTAAAACCCCTATTTTCAGGTAGGATTATACTTTCGTCACACAAAAGATGATTTCTTTGTGTTCCGATTTCGCTATCGAGAGCATACCAATCAATCCTGCCGTTTCGATTAATATATGTAATATTTCTCAAAACAACGCCTCGGGCACTTTTTATATCGACACGGATTGAATTCCCACGCAATTTATAAAAAATTTTCTTGTACCATTTTTTGTTTTCCACATTCTCAATCGTCAAGGCTGTAAGCATAATTATCCCCCGTTTTTATCAGTACA
>JAFLSL010000362.1 GCA_022510985.1 Ruminococcus sp.
TTAAGGCTGAGGTTATAAACTCCTGTAAGCCCGATGATATTGCTGACAAGATTGTAATGGGAAAAATCAACAAGTACTACAAGGAAAACTGCCTTGTTGAGCAGGAGTTCGTTAAGGACAACAAGCAGACTGTTAAGCAGTACGTTGATTCCGTTGCTAAGCAGCTCGGCGGTTCTATCGAGATTAAGTCCTTTGTTCGTTTCGAGAAGGGCGAGGGCCTTGAGAAGCGTCAGGACGACTTCGCAGCAGAAGTTGCTTCAATGACAAAATAATAAAAATTATCTTAAAAAGGTTATCTCATTTGAGATAACCTTTTTTGTTACAAAAATGTAGCCAAATATTGGTTTATAATTCCTTTATAGCGTTATAATATTAGCGTGTTAGAGTAAAATTAGTATAACTATAATTCTAATATGGAGTGTAAAAGTATGGGACTTAAATATAAGAGAATTTTATTAAAGCTTTCAGGCGAATCTCTTGCCGGGGATAAAAAACAGGGTATTGATTTTGATACCGTTGCAAAAATTTGTGAGCCGATTAAAAGACTTACCGATGAAGGTGCTCAAATCGCAATCGTAGTAGGTGGCGGCAACTTCTGGAGAGGAAGAAGTTCCGGCTCAATGGACAGAACAAGAGCTGACCATATCGGAATGCTTGCTACCACAATAAACGCTTTAGGCGTTGCCGATTCACTTGAGGCACTCGGCGTTGACGTAAGAGTTCAGACGGCTATCTCAATGCGTCAGGTTGCTGAGCCTTATATCCGCGGAAAGGCAGTTCGCCATCTTGAAAAAGGCAGAGTAGTTGTCTTTGGTTGCGGAACAGGTAACCCGTTCTTCAGCACTGATACAGCCGCAGCATTAAGAGCTGCTGAGATTGAGGCAGATATCATTATGAAGGCTACTATGGTTGACGGCGTTTATGACTGTGACCCGAAAACTAATCCTAACGCTGTTAAATACGACCATATTTCTCACCGCGAGGTATTAAACAAAAGTCTTGCTGTTATGGACAGCACAGCAGCTTCACTTTGTAAGGACAACGGCATTGCTATCTTAGTATTCAGTATCGACGAACCCGAAAATATTTATAAAGCAGTTACAGGCGAGAGCATAGGTACTCTCGTTGATTGATAATAAAACGG
>JAFLSL010000363.1 GCA_022510985.1 Ruminococcus sp.
GCTCGTTTTCATCGATCAAAAGATTTGTTTCGCCCCAATCCGCCTGAAAAACCGGCATAAACGGGAACTCCTACAGCTCCGAGAAGAATGTAGACCAGGACGCTTAATGTTCCTCTCTTCCAGCCGAGCATTCCTCCTGCCGCGAAAACCCCGAGAGTTTGTAAAGTAAACGGAATTGCTGTCGGGATTTGAAGTTGTGCACAGATTGTTATTACCGCCGAGAACATTGCTATGTAAACTAATGATAGTACTCGGCTTGATTTTAGATTATCTTTGTTTTTGCTCATAAATTCTCTCCTATTTTTTATTTCATAAGTTATTATAGTTTATTATCTTTTAATTGTCAACCTTGATTTAATACAGAGTTTACAATTAATAAAATTTTAAAATACATAGTAAAAATGAATTTTGTATGCTATAATTGGTTCAGGTAAAATAACGGAGATGAAAAAATGAGCGAGATTATTATTTCATACAACGAGGTTGCGGATTTACCCGAAAACACCTACACGCTTATTGACGTAAGAAGTGAGGTTTCATTCGGATTCGGTACAATTCCGAGTGCCGTCAATGTTCCCGATATCATCAGCGAGGCTAAAAGAGAAAAACTTCCCAAGGATAAAAAACTTGTTCTGTTTTGTATGCGTGGAAACCAGAGCATTGAATTAGCTGAGGAACTTCGGGAGATGGGCTTTGACGCGTACAGCCTTAAAGACGGCTACGGCTCGTGGTTAAGAAAGTATTGCGACAGAGAGGACAAAGCTCGGGAAATCGAGATATCCATTACGAAAAAACGCAGATTTAAGGAAAAGATTTTTAATCGTTTCACAAAGGCAATTGTTAAATATGAGCTGGTTAAGCCTAATGATAAAATTGCCGTTTGCATCTCCGGCGGCAAAGACTCTATGCTTATGGCTAAGCTTTTTCAGGAACTTAAACGCCACAATAAGTTTCCGTTTGAGCTTGTGTTCCTGGTGATGGATCCGGGGTATAACGAGCTTAACCGACTTGTGATTGAAAATAATGCTGCCGCTCTCGGCGTTCCGATAACTGTTTTTGAGACATCCATATTCGACGCGGTATATAATGTTGAGAAAAACCCGTGCTATC
>JAFLSL010000364.1 GCA_022510985.1 Ruminococcus sp.
AGGACCTGCGAGCTGACCGTCAGCCCGAGTTTACTCAGATTGATATGGAGCTAAGCTTTGCCTCTGCGGAAGAGATTATGGAAATTAACGAGGGGCTTTTTAAGCGTCTGTTCAAGGATGTTTTAGGCAAAGAGCTTGAAACTCCGTTTGAGAAAATGAGCTACGAGCACGCTATGAATACCTACGGCTCCGACAAGCCCGACGTTCGTTTCGGTATGGAAATTCAGGATATTTCCGAGCTTGTTAAGGACAGCGATTTCGGCGTATTCAGCAACCCGATTAAAGAGGGTGGCTCGGTTCGTTGTATTGTCGCTAAAAATGCCGTGAGCGTCTATACACGTAAAGAGATAGATAAGCTGACTGAATATGTCCGCGGAATCGGTGCTAAAGGCTTGGCGTTCGTGCGTTGGGTCGAGGACGAGCCTGCTTGCTCCTTTAAGAAGTTTATGAAGGAAGGCGAGCTTGAGTGCATTTTAGAAAAGGTCGGGGCTGAAAAAGGCGATGTTGTTCTTATCGTTGCCGATAAAAACAGCGTAACTCTGCCTGTTCTTGGTGCTCTTCGTCTTACCGTTGCCAAAAGGCTCGATATCATTCCCGATGTATTTAAGTTCGTTTGGATTGTGGATTTCCCGTTCTTTGAGTACGACGACGAGAGCGGCGAGTGGGTAGCAATGCACCATCCGTTTACAATGCCCAGAGAGGACTGCCTTAAATATCTCGACAGCGAGGACGATAAGGATAAGGTAATCGCAAAAGCTTTTGACTTAACGCTCAACGGAACGGAGCTTAGCTCCGGTTCAATCCGTATTACTGACTACGAGCTGCAGCAGAAGATGTTCCGTGCGTTAAAAATGAGTGACGAGGAAATTGAGGCAAAGTTCGGTTTCTTGGTTGAGGCGTATAAATACGGTGCTCCGCCCCACGGCGGTATGGGAATCGGTCTTGACCGAGTTGCAATGCTGCTCTGCGGTGCGGACAGCCTTCGTGACGTAACCGCTTTCCCGAAGGTTCAAAACGCGTCCGAGCTGATGAGTCAGTGTCCGTCCGAGGTGGATGAAGAAAGCTTAGAGGTTTTAGG
>JAFLSL010000365.1 GCA_022510985.1 Ruminococcus sp.
AAAACCGGGACGTTTAATGCCTTTAATACGCTTAGTTATTAACGTGCCGCCTACGCAAAGAGCTCCGCTGTTACCGGCACTTACAAACGCATCGCCCTCTCCTTGGGATAAGAGCTTTAAAGCTACAGCCATCGAACTGTCCGGCTTTTTCTTTAAGACAGAATTTGCATCCTCATCAGTTTCAATAACCTGCTCGGCGTTAACAATCTCTACATCGGAAATATCAAGGTTATTATCTTCGGAAACAGACTTTATAACATCCTCTTTTCCGACCAAAATAATGTCAACATTATATTCAGCTTTTGCTTGTAATGAACCTTTTATAATTTCTAAAGGAGCGTTATCTCCGCCCATTGCATCAACTAAGATTTTCATTATCAAACACTCCCTAAGTATATTTTTAAATCCTTTAAGGCTCTATCAGCATATGCTTGTCCTCGTTCACGTTTGTCACGCGGTCGGTTTTTAAGTTCGGGCAAAATGCCGAAATTAGCTCCCATAGGCTGAAAGTCCTTTATGCTACCATCGGCAATATATCTGCTTAAACAACCCAGCATTGTTGTATTTGGCAAAAGTAAAGTTTCTTCACCGTTAAAACGCTTTATTGCGTTTATTCCGGCAATAATTCCCGAAGATGCACTCTCCATATAACCTTCAACGCCCGTAATCTGACCGGCAAAGAAAATCTTATTATTTAGCCTGGTACTGAAATCGCTGTTTAAAACCTTCGGAGAATTTAAAAAAGTATTCCTGTGCATAACGCCGTAACGTACAAATTCAGCATTTTTCAGTGCCGGAATAAGACCGAATACACGTCTTTGCTCTTGGAATTTTAAATTAGTCTGGAATCCTACCAAATTATACAATGACCCTTGAGAGTTCTCTTTTCTAAGCTGCAACACCGCCCAAGGACGATGTCCTGTATTGGGATCGGTCAACCCGACAGGTTTCATCGGACCAAAACGAATTGTATCGTGACCGCGTTGAGCCATTACCTCAATCGGCATACATCCTTCGTAAACCTTCGGATCTCTCACGTCAAAATCGTGAATA
>JAFLSL010000366.1 GCA_022510985.1 Ruminococcus sp.
TAAAATCAATCGCGTCGCCGACAAGTACGGGGATGTAAAGCGTGAGCGAAACGTTGACTACCGCAAAGAAAAGCGAGAGGAAAATATGAAGGCGATGAGGCTTTATATAGCGGATAATTTTCCAAATTACGCTCATTTTTCCACCTCGCTCTCGTTAAGCTGAGAAAGGCAAATTTCACGGTAAGCTTGGCAGTTTTCAAATAACTCCTTGTGAGTACCCTCGCCCTCGAGTTTTCCGTCCTCAAGCACAAGAATTTTGTCGGCGTTCATAACAGTCGAGCATCGCTGAGTTACCACGATAAAGGTCGTGTCCTTTTTCTTTAAAAGTGCGTTTTTCAGTTCCTTTTCGGTCGCAAAATCAAGTGCAGAAAAGCTGTCGTCCAGAATAACAAGCTTGGGCGAGCCGACGAGTGCACGGGCTATGCAAAGCCTTTGACGCTGTCCTCCCGAAAAATTCGTTCCGCCCTGAGCAACACCCCTGTCCAAATCTTCTATAAAGTCCGCCTGAGCTATTTTTAGTGCCTCGAAAATCTCCTCGTCCGTAGCGTTTTCATTTTGCCAAAGCATATTTGAACGGACTGTTCCGCTGAAAAGCACCGATTTTTGCGGAACAACACCGATTTGCCCGCGGAGCTGAGAGAACGGATAATCACGAACATTAACGCCGTCAACAAAAACCTCTCCCGAGGTAGTATCATAATACCTCAAAATCAGGCTTAAAAGTGTGCTTTTGCCCGAGCCTGTTGTTCCGACAATGCCCGTAAATCTGTTTTTTTCTATAGTAAAACTCAGATTTTCAAGCTCGTTGTCGCCCTCTCCGTAGGAAAAATCCACGTTTTTAAACTCTATTTTCGGGGCGTTTTCTTTTTCAGTAACCTCGTCTTTTTTCAATTCTTTAACCGACGGCTCGACCTCAAAAACCTCGTTAATTCTCGAGGCGGACGCATTTCCTCTTGAAAGCAAAACAACCAGATTTGCAAGCACTATCATAGAGAGCAAAATCTGCGTCATATAACTTAC
>JAFLSL010000037.1 GCA_022510985.1 Ruminococcus sp.
CAGCTTGAGTGTTGACGATTTTGCCGACAATAGCATACATATTCTCGGTGTCGATTACCTCGGCAAGTTCACATTCCATTACATAAGGAAATTCATCAATAATCGGAGCGTTCACAACCTCACTTTGAGTAGCGTGATAACCGGTTCTCTCAAACTTATCATCCATCTTGTTACCTGTCGCAATACCGAAGAAGTCAGCTACATCCATATGTTCTTTATCGGCAATACTGACAGTAAATGCTTTTATCTTGAGAATATTCTGAGTTGTCTTGTGCTCCTCGTCGATAAACAGGGCGATTTTATCCATTGCACAAATCATACCCCACGCTGCATTCATAACATTAACTTTGCCATTCTCGTCATATGCCGCTACCATAAGCACAGGCATCGGATATACTCCGGGGAATGAACCTAAACTTTTCTTCATTTACATTACCTCTTTCTTAGATATTTGCAAGTGCATCTGCGATAGGTTTATTGCCCGAACGCATTTTAATTACTTTTTTATAGGTGTTTTCCATACTAAGCACAGAACTTAAAACCGCCGCAACATCGGGAATAGGATTTTCACCATCGTGTTCGGGATTAAGCTCCACCTTGCCTGTACCTACTGTTTCTCTAAGCAATGTGGGCTGAATGATAGTATAGTCAAGATCAGTTGATTTAACAAGATAATTGTCTGCAAAAAACTTTGCAATATTATAGTTTGTAATGTTCTTGAGCGAGGGTTCCTCTGCCCACTTTTCGGGTTCTAATGCGAAAATAGAACTTAAAATAACGAAGCGTTTAATACCTACTTCCTCACAAGCCTGCATCAGCTTAACCGCACCGAAAGCATCCGTCTGTAAAAGGTCTTTTCCACGGGAGCCTGCAAGAAAATAAACCGCATCCATATTTTTGATTATCTCTGCAATTTCATCCTTGCTAAAATGCAAATCAAAGTGAACAGGCTTTATTAGTTCAGTTTCCTGAATACTATCTGAATGACGTGAGCCACAGTAAACGGTGTGTCCGTCTGCTGTCAGATTTTTCATAACGCATTTAGCTACCCTGCCTGTTGCTCCTACGATAAAAATTTTCACAACAACCTCCACTAACATTTATAAATTCTAACACTATAATCATAACATAAATTGTCTAAAAATCAAATACACACCTTAAAGATATATTGTATTTTGAATTCCGCAAGATACTTTCTTTTCTGTCTCATGCTTTCGCACCTTCTTTATTTATTTTATTATCAAAATCTTTATTTCTCCTGTTTTTTATCCATTTCATAACAAATCTTTTGAAGTAAAATATTTTTGTAATAATTTTGTAATAATTTTTATAATATCATTGACATAAAATTTGTTTTGATGTATAATATTTAGTGGTAAATTGTCGCAATAAAATTGTGCATAAACAACAAACTTATCCCCAACTGTGAGCAATTGAAAAGCGAATTTTATAAACATTTTTTTACTCATTCGAAAGGAGAATCGAATATGAGAATAAGGAATTTTATTGAATCTCATAGTCGCTACGGAGTCGGACTGCGTATCTTGGCAATTCTTATGTGCCTTTTACTTTGTCTTTCCTTAGTGAATGTTACACTGCGAGCGGACGCAGAAGATTCAGATTCAACGGATGGCGGTATCTACGGTTCCGGTGCTCTGTTCAAAGGAGACATCGACCTGGACGATTTAGATTTGGATCTTAATGATTCGATTCACATTATCATCCGCCATTGGCACGCAGAAGATGACCCCAGCGGACGTGTAAACGAAAACGCCGGCTCAGGCGATCAGGTTTCAAGTACCGTTATTGTTGGTGCCTATATTGTTCCGGATGCAAACGGAATTATTAAACAAGGTACTAAAACATACTCCTGCTATGCCCGTGCGTATACAAGCGATCAGGAAAAAGAGATAAAGAGACATCACGGAAACTACGTAAAAGTTGATGAAGACACAGCATCATCCTATATAGATATCGAGGACAACAAGGTATCTTTCTTTGCATCTCCGTTCCGTAACGGCGATACATATTATGAGCATTTCTCAGGTTTCTCTGTATCCGCAGGACAGACTGCAGTTGAGATAGATAACGGAAAAGAAGAGAATTTCTATGCAGACGCAAAGCTTATAGTCAACCCTGCTAAATTAGATACAGTACATCTTATCAAGAGCCACCTTTACTACACAAGCGAGTTACTTAAGGTAGACGGTTCAGCAAAGATATACGACGGCGACAGCGAGACAAATTTCCCGAATTATGTTGACACATATACTAAAACTGTTGACGGAAAGACTACTAAATACTACAACTCAAACACCGGTCTTCATACAGACAAAACCGCTACTTTAAACAAAAAGTACAACGATGGACGTACCTTTGATTTAACTTTGGAATCCTGGTACAACGATGAAGATCCGATTAACGTAGGTATGGTACTTGACGCTTCGGGTAGTATGGGATTTACAGCGAATACACCGGAACCGATTCAGGTAATTAACAAGAAAGTTGAAAAAGTAGTTAACGGTAAAGTCGTAACAGAAGTCGTAAGAGATTATTATAAAGTCGGAAACACAACGCTCAACAAACAATTGAAAAATAATAACAGTGCTATAACAGAAAACGATTTTCTGACTAATGATGAGCTTGCAAAGATTATGAGCACCAGAAAAACCGAT
The DNA here is from genome assembly GCA_022510985.1 of Ruminococcus sp. Lineage (GTDB taxonomy): Bacteria > Bacillota > Clostridia > Oscillospirales > Acutalibacteraceae > Ruminococcoides. The sequence goes on from JAFLSL010000037.1 coordinate 2,676, forward strand.
AACTCCGCAATCCGAAGCAGCGGCTACACTTACTTTATCTACGACGCACGTAAGGGTACCGAGGAGTTTACCCCTCTTGCATATTGGGGTGGTTCTTTACTTTCCGGTAGCAGCGATTATGCTACAAAGGACGGCAAAACTTCTATAGGTCAAGTAGTCAACAACGGCGGTGCAGGTTGGTACTATGTTAACCCAAGCGGTAACTGGGATACTAACTACTTTAATGACGCTCTTCAGTCCGGAAAAACCATCAATGGTATTCCCTTCCAAACTACCATCACAGATAACACGAAGGGTGGTGATAAAACCAGTGGTCAGTACCTCACTTTTACGGACAAACTCCCCGGTACACGACCGAAAGCAGGAGCAACGGAAACAAATACAAACAGAACATATACAACTGAAACCGCTAACAAAATTACTCCTTCCAGATTTTACATTGATGCAGCAGGTTATCTACGCTGTTTCTATCATGTAAACGGCACTATCTATGATGACGACACTAAGGGTTGGGGAACATCCTTTGTATACGAAAACAACGACCAGGACTATATTAAGGTAGAGGCTCTGCAGCGTGCTTTAGGTACCTTTATTACCGGTTTGGATGACAAATCTCCCGACAGCTTGGTTTCAGCTGTACGTTTTAGTACTCCAAGGATTTTCACCAGCTCTACTCAAAACAGTCTTGATAACCTTGTTTTGCTCGACTGGACTGCCGACGTTCGTTGGGCTCAACAGCTTATCTCCGGTCAGCGAGGAGAGGGCGATAATCAGGGAAAAGCAAAGTCAGGTACCAAAAGCGATAATATAGATTGGAAGGGTACTAAATCAGATTTTGTTAACAAAACAGGTCTCCCCGGAGTTTGGCAGTACAACTACGGTCTCACAGGTAGTACTTCAACTAAACAGGGACTTAACGCCTTTTATGGTACATATGATACTGCTAATAAATATAACCTTGAATACAGACTTGATCAATATATTAAAAAAACCGGCACAAACGGTAAAAAATATATTATTGTATTCACCGACGGTAAGGACACCGATTTGACAGATAAAAACGCAGGAACCACCGGACAGGACGCTGTAAAAACAGCGAATGCTCTGAAAGAAAAAGGCTACACCATTTTAAGCGTTATGCTGACCGGCGGCCCGGTCCAAAAGGGTAAAGGCGATTATGACGCTGCACATGCTTTCCTTGAGTCTATTTCAGGAGCGGGTATAGGCAGCGGAGTATCATTACCGAAGTACGTATTTTCAACCCAGGATGAAGATGTACAGGCGGAATTACAAGAAGAGGGCTTAGACGCCAGCGATACTGTAGACGCTCTTGTAAAAATCTTTAACGGAGATAACGGCATTCTCGCCGAGATTACAAATGACCTGAGCAAGTACAATGTTCAGGACTACATTGACCCCCGCTTCGATATAGTGGATTCAAAGGGCAATACATGGCGTCTGAACGCTGACGGTACTGTTGTTGTAAATGACGACAAATACGACTTGAGCGGTAATGGTAAAAAGGAAATTACTCTTGCTTCAGGCATAGACCTAACAGAAAAAGCATTAAAGGCAGAACTGCACTATGACAGCAGTAATAAAATGTACTATCTTGTTTGGCTCAAGCAGACAATCCCCGGCAACACCGATAAGGCGTCCAAGATAGCTATATGGCGAGGAAAGGTAACCGTTCGTGCGAAGGACGATTTCCTTGGCGGTAACGCTATCCTTTCAAACGGTAACGCCAAAAACATGAATATGGTTTACAAACCTGATTCAAACGGAAAAATTCCGAGCACTGCGTCCTCAGCAACAGATAAGAGTACTTTGGCGAGAACTAATAACCCATCGAAGGGCTTCCCGCGTACAACAGTTAACGTAATACCGAACTGGGACAAAGACTTCGGCAGCGACGAGCTGTATATGGGTGAATCTTTCCCCCAAGGCGGCGTAATACAAAATATGATTAATAAGGCAAGCCGTACTCAGTCATCGTATTATTATTGGGAGTACATTGAAAGATATCTTAACTACTATAACGATCACCTCGACAAGGACGGCAAGCTGACAGTAGACTTACCTCTACCCGTTTATGCTGACGGTAGTAAGATTGAATTTGAGGGCGAGTTGACCTTTGACATATTGAAGGATGCAATATTCGGAAAGGGACTAAAGCTTCCGTACGGATATCTCCCCAACGCCAAAGCTTCCAACCAAACAGGTACGCAAAGGCACGAATTAGATATAATCGGTTATCTGACATATTCTATAGATGTACTTGCCAGCGAGGGAGGTTCAGGCAATGATTATCCTCCCACCTACGATGATGACGTAATAAAGGATACTATTGACAGAGAATATGACCTGAATGTATCCTACGAACCGCTTGATGCCTGCGATTGCACTGATGATTGCGAGGACTGTTCTAATTGCACCGATTGTGCTGCTAAAAAACTCACACAACGTCGTGCAGCAAACGAAAATCTCGTTGTAGAAAAAACTGCTTCAGGCGAACCGGTTTATTCCTGGAATAGAGGATATAAAGGAGAAGTAGGTAATTACGCAGAGGACGAGATGGTTAAAGGCGGTCACACCGTTACTATCGTCGGCGGCGAAATTGCACTTCAGGTTCAACTATCTAAGAAGGACATCGAAGTCCTTGAGACGTTAGGTATAACACAAATCACCTACAAAGCAGATTTGATTCGCTTCTATGAGGAAGAATCCCTTGCGAGAGCTTCCGAAGGAAAGCAAAAGAGCGAAGTAGTCGGCACCTTTACTGCAATAATCGATGCGGGAGAATTCGCAAAGATTAAGAGCGGAGAAACAAACCTTGTACTCGCCGGAATTTCTTATAATAGCAAGAGCGACTACGATTACGCAAAATACGGTCTGCCGATAGGCTCATATGCACTTAGCAACTACGGAGCTACTTTCGAGGGTACTACAAAAGAGGAACCGTTTGTCTTTAATAATCCATATATTATTACAGATAGCGGAGAATATACCGACCCCGTCTTTGATCTGGATCAACTCGATGGTTCTGATAACCCGAACGACTATATCGCTAATCTTGACGAGGACAATTCCCAGATTATCCTTGGTCAGGAATACACATACACAGAAGATGACGGAACAACAACGAAGGTTCAAAAATACCTTGATACCCGTTTCGGATTATTCCGTGTACGCGGTCATATTCCATCCGGTAATCTCTCTATCAAAAAGACTGTTGAAGGCTTTGGAAAGAAAGACAAAAACTTTAAATTCAACATTGTGCTGACTCCGCCCGATGAATTCCCAAATATGGATTTGGCGGACGACTACACCTACACAGGCAGCAAGAACGGCACAATTACATTTACCGGACCCAACGAGAACGGCAATTTCATTGGCTCTATCGAGCTGAAACACAATGAAAGTATTACAATCAAAGATATCCCCGAAGATGTTAAATACACCATTACAGAGAGTGATAACGAAGGCTATGTTGTTACCTCGACAAATGAAGCAAATGTTATTATCAAGGACGATACGCAAAAAGTAGCCTTTGTTAACACCCCGATTTCGATGATAGTAACAAAACGAGTTTTAGGCGATCCGCTTAGAAAAACGACAGGTAATAATGGTGACAAGTTCAAGTTCGAGCTTACACTTAAGAATAAGGAAAATGAGAATATAACCGATACTCTCAATGTAAACGCAACTATTCTTAAGTATAGCACCAGCCTACACAAATGGTTTAATGAAATTGACAGAACTAAATCAGTAACCGTTTCAACTGATGACAACGGACTTCTCCTCTCCGGAAACGGAAGTGACTACGTTGTGTATTCCGAAGGCGAGAATGAAACCAAAGTTGATTATTACCTCTACGTTGAAAACAAAACGGCTGCATCTATAACAACAAATGGTTTATTAAGCTACCATATTGATGTTATTAAAGTTCCTGTAGCTGATGTAGATGCAGACTGGTCCTTTGACGAAGAAACATATAAAGACACTATCAGCAACTATACTGTTTATATGAACACAGAGGATAAAATCGGCAACGAACTCGATGGATTAGTTAAGCTTAACTATACCGCGATTTCAAAAACAATTTCTATTGTGAATGGCGTCGCAAAATTTGAGTTGAGCGATAGCGAAGGACTTCAGTTCTCCGGCCTGGTTCCCGGTACAACATATACGGTGACAGAGGTTCTTGAGGATGGTTCGGGCTTTAACTTCGGTAGAGTAAGCGACAGTGCAGGCAACCACTTCACACTTCTTCCGATTGAGGAACGTGAAGGCGAAGGCGAAACTACTTATTCAACATATTCAGTTGAGGGCATAATTCCTGAAGGCAGCAATGCCGAGGTCCACTACTTTAATGTTGCAAAAGACTTCACAATCCCCCTCTCAGGCGGAGCTTCTACAATTCTATACGTTCTGCTTGGCGGTTTATTCCTTGCAATGTCAGGTGCTGTGGTTATAATCCTCTCAACAAAAAGAAGACGCAGACTAAACTACACAAAGTAATCCTAAACATATAATCAACTAAAGGCTGTCCGAAAGGACAGCCTTGTTTTTACGTGATAAACGCCTTATCTGATTTAAAAGCTCTGCAAATAATCCTCAATTATTCTACGAACAGCAGAATCTTTATAATGCTTTTTTTAAAGCAACAAAAATCCCCGATTATTCATCGGGGATTAATTATTATTTATCTTTTTCTTCTTTTTATCAGAAAGATTATCAGGGCAATAATCAACAGCGGTATTATGATATAAGAAACTCTTTCGAGTACAATTCTTGTTTGAGATGTTTGATCAATTTCAATAATCTTCTTCTCAGAGGTGGTTGTGCTGCTTGATTTACTTTCGGAAGGTTTACTGTTATCGCCCACTCTTGTACAGAAAACAGCATATCTATAGGTGCTTGCCCAATAAGGATGACAGGTAATCAGTGTTACCATATCCTTACCTTTCTTAATAAGCACCTTGTCTATTTCGTCGGGGTCTATAATCTTGATGTCGGTCACCTTATATGAAAGCTTGTCCCAAAAATTTTCTATATAGACCATATCGCCTATTTCCATTTTCTCGATATCCAAGAAAAATCTTGCACCGTTCCAGCCTCGGTGACCTGCCAAAACACAGTTCGTGTTGTTTCCGCCTATGGGCAATGAGGTTTCTCCCAGCTGTGCCGCACCGTGGGACATATTTCCCCTCGATGCACCCAGAAAGATAGGCAATTCAAGATTGTTCATTTTGGGAACCTTAAGCACCC
>JAFLSL010000038.1:0-1432 GCA_022510985.1 Ruminococcus sp.
TTGCGGATTTTGCCTGCACAATATAGCTACCCTGTATTCCGACCAGCGTGCAACCATCGGATGCCTTACTTACATCTGTGGGCAGAATATTCGATTCAGCCTGAGCTGTGGCAGGAAAGGAAAAAATCATGCTTACTAACATTATTGCCGTACAAATTAAAGATATAGTCTTTTTCATTTTAATCACTCTTTTCGTTTGATTTTATGCTTATATTTTAGTTTATCAAACTGCCTTTGTCAATGAGAGTTCTTGGAATTTTCTAAGTAGAAAACTTCGATATTCAGCTATGTAAATTTTGGTAATTATCCGCAGCCAAAGCCCAACTATACTCTCTCAATTATAAGTGTCCTTAATAAGAGAATCGACAAGATAAATCAGCAAAAGGAGCAGTCGGACAGTGTAAAGGATATCATATCAAAATTTATGGACATAAAGGACGCTATACGCTTTTTTAGACAGCGTGAGGTTGTTCATTACCAGCGTTTCGGCGAGAACCTCAGAATTCTCACCGACAAGCCTGACGAGAAGAATTTCTATGCGTTTAACCCTGAGTTGGACACGAAGTGTTTTAAAAATCAGTTGGGAGAAGATAAAAAATAGTTTTGATACAAAAACAACCGCCCGTTATATAACGAGCAGTTGTTCGTTTACTTTTTAATTATTTAACAACAACTTTAAGCTTTGCCATTACACCGTTTTGAGCATACACGTATACAGTAACGGTACCTTTTTTTCTTGACTTGATTTTGCCTTTGTTTGTAACAGTTGCGACTTTTTTGTTTGATGTTTCAAATTTGAGGGCACGGTGATTTTTGACAGTAAGCTTTTTACTCTCGGCTGTAAGCTTAACCTTGAGTTTGAAGGACTTTGCATTTTTGAGTTTGATTGATTTTTTGGCATTTGTGATAGTTATTTTTTTGGTGTTTCCTACCCTACCGCCCTTTGTGGCAACGTGGATAGTTTTGGAAGTTGAGACTACCTTGCCGTCCTTATCGAGAGCCACTACGATGAACTTGTAGTATTTTCCCTTCTTAAGATTCCTGTAGGTAAAAGACTTTTTGGTCGTAGTCGTGAGTTTCTTGTAAGACTTGCCGCACCGGTTGCCATAAATCACGAACTTCTTTGTGCCGCTTGGTTTTTTGTAGGTTATTTTAATAGAATTCTTTGTAATCTTTGTACCCTTGAGTTTAAGCAGATTAAAGAGACTCCCCTTAAAATCGTTGTCATTCTTTGCAGTGAGGACCCTACTCTCCGCTGCCTTGCCGTCTACACCTGCACCTAGGTTTGCGGCAGGCTTTGATGTTGTCGGTTGTGTAGCCTTAGGTGTTGACGGAATTGTGGGTAACGGAGTTGACGGTGCAGTGGTAGGAGCAGTTGTTTGCTCTGTCGGTTCTGTTGTCAGAGTTGTAGAAGATGTCGGTTGCGTGGACG
>JAFLSL010000038.1:1532-7934 GCA_022510985.1 Ruminococcus sp.
AGTTGTTTCCTCAGACGGCTCTGTGGTCTGAGTAGATGTAGCATTCGTTTCTGTTTCTGAGGTAAGCTCTGTGGTATCATTTGTTTCAGCAGATGTCGGATAAGACGAAACATATTCTGCGTAAGATAAATTAAACCAACCTATATAGCCGTTATACTCAGTATATCCCCAACCGCTGGAAACCTTTGTAACGTGCAGTGTGGTATTCGCAGGAATTACGGTTAAGCTGTTGCTTTTATATGAAGAAGAAGTTCGCAAATTCAGGTCTGTTTTATTAATGTAAATTCCGACAGTGCACTCCGCTGACGCGGGCAATTCGCCTGTATACTGTGCATACTTTAGGTTTACATATCCTAGAGAACCGTTGTATGAGGTATATCCCCAACCGCTTTCTGTAACAAATGTGACAAAAATAGGAGTTCCCATAGGAATAGTATCAACAAGTGTGCCCGAAGCAGAGGCTGTGGCACGTATATTTAAGTCTGTTGTTGTTTCATAGACACCTATTGAATAGTCCGAGCTAAAGCTGTCTTTCAGGCTTAAAAGGCAGAACCAATCAAGACACAGCTGTCCGCTTGCTAATTGGCTCTGAGTAACCCATACATCGCCGCCGTTAGTGTTAGTTCCTCTTGCGTTTGTCGCATAGCTGTCGTAAACGTGGAATTTATTTTCTATGCTATCATAACCTACAATTGCGATAAAGTGATTAGGAACGTGTCCTACGGCAACACCACCGCCATTAAGATGATTTTTAAGGGTGGTGGAATCTGAGCCTTCCCAATAACCGGTACCTGTACTGCAATCAACGGTAAAACCATAGGTATCGCCGTATTTTTCCTCCACATTCGGATACAAAACCGTTCTATAGGTACCTTCTGAGCCTGTAACATTAAAAGCATTAATGCTATGTGCCCAAGACGCAACATCGGTAACGCTCATTCTTTTTCCTGTCAGATATCCTACCGCATTTACCAAAGAGAAGATACCGCAGCCTGTATCGTATAGATTACCCTCGCCGTAGTAATAATCTTTCCACTTAGCGTCATTCTGTTTTACGCATCCGAGAGGTGTTACAGTACTTGCCGACGTCGAAGTAAAAGATGCAAAAGCAAAAACACTAAAAAGCATTAAAAACGCAAGCAACATACTTATAGGTTCTCTGAATTTTTTCAAGAATAATCCTCCTCTCGCTGTCGGGTTTATTATAAACATCTTGGACATTTCATAGAGGGCTGTACCAAAACTGCTATGTTTTGATACAGCCCAATTAATTATAATCTTATGTTTTTAATAGGAAACTATATAGCTTTCTTCGAAAGCATACGGGGTAACTGAATACGGGGATGATGATGAAGAAAGATAATATGCCATATTGTTGGCAGTTATCACAATATCCTCAGTTTGGCTGCCTGAGTTATTATTGAACACAACACTTGAGTAAGCATTCTTACTAAAGGTATATTTGTATATTGATTTACCGTATTCATTTTTACCGATGTAGGTCATTGTTTTACCCGGCCAAGCACCATTGTTACTTCCGCCGCTCCAGCAGTAAGCATAGACAGATGACCAATCGTTTGTGTTTTCAAAATAAATGTTAATCTCACCGCTGCTGTCATTTCCATCATCCACATTAGTAGGATCAACTACTGCGAGCAACGCATTCTGAAGCTCTATAAGTCTGGCTGCAGCAGCATTTACATCAAATGCTCTTGCACTGCCAACGGAAAGTTTGCTTGATTTTTCGTTTGTGCCGCTAAACGACATTATAAGCTTTGCAGCATACTTTTGAATTTCAGTAGCGTCTTTTATGTCGACTTTTCCGTCTTTATTGACATCTGCCGCATAGAAACGATTTCCGTTTAAGTAGTACATCTTAACAATATACTTCTGAATCCACGTTGCGTCTAAGATGTTTATATTTCCGTCTTCGTTAACATCACCCAAGGTATAATCCTTGCCCTCAACAGGTATAGATGAGGATGAAGGCGTTTCGCCTGACGACGTTTCTGCACTCTCAGTAAATGTTGTTTCTTCTGTGGTTTCTGAATCTTCTATAGAGGTCGCCTGAGTTTGGCTTTCTGTGGTTTGGGTTTCCTCTGCAGTGGTTAACTGTGTAGGTTCCTCAGTAGTTTCTGAGGTTCCGGTGGCAGTTGCTTGGGTGGTTTCTTCTGTAGTTTCCGAAGCTTCTGTCGATGTTGCCTGAGTTAGTTCCTCGGTAGTTTGAGTATCTGTGGATGTTATTTGGGTAGGCTCTTCGGTAGTTTCAGAGGTTGTGGTAGTGGTCGGAGATGTGGTCTCTGTACCCTGAGAAGCGTAGAGTTCTTTGTCAATACGATACTCTTTCTTTAATGCCTGATAGCAGTCATAGGAGCTGTAGCGATAGTAAAGGGCAAGATTCTTTTCAACCTCTTTAAGAATACTCTCAAAGTCATCACCTAAACTTGCACCCAACGGGATAGCTGTTTTGGATGTCTTGTCGGCGATTTTCACAGCAGCTTGTTCCGATTTTTCGATTGAATAAGGAGCTGTGGTTGAATGTAAAAGTATTAACTTCTTAGTAGAGAGATAGAAATTGAAAGTATAGTAACCGCCTGTTGCCTTAAGGGTACAGTTATCCTGTATTGACGCATCCATTACCCAACCTCCTTTTGAGGTTTTGGTAGTGGTGTCCTCAATAGTTCCTGAGTTTCCGTACCAACTTGAGTCCTTATTAATCTTAAATGTATAGGTTCCTGCACTTAGCTGTAAAGTTGTTGAAACAACATCAGAATCGCTTGTGTAGTACAGAGGATTAGATGATCCCCAACTGTTAAATGAACCTTTTACATAATATGACGACGGGTTACTGCCTTGTGTTGGTTTTGCGGTAGTAGCTTTTGTTGTAGCGGTAGTAGAAGTCATCTGCTTATATGCCTGTTCAGATGTTCTTACAATATAACAGCAGTTCGGGTCGTATTTATTATAATAAAGATTTGCACCGTTAAAAATTACTGCGTTATCATATACATCTACAATGTAACCCTCGGTCTGGTCCCTGAGTTGAGGACGGTCAAGTCCGCCATTTTTAATATAACGCACACCGCCTACAGAGGAGTTGTGTACCATCTGAGCAGATGTATCATTATTATCAGAATAGTTTAACTGCTCACGGAAAGCAATATGTGTATGACCTGAAATAAAGATTGTATCCTTATATTTTTCAAGGATTGATTTAAAGCGAACGGTAGAAGCCTGACCATCGCTTAAAGGTAAATCATAGTAAGGCTCACCGTCAACTCTATCGCCTGCACCGTACTTGTAGAACAGTGAATGCTCTACAATATAAATGTTATGACCGTCTCCTGAATATTTTGCTAAAAGACCCTCTAACCAATCAAGCTGTTCACTGGAAAACTCTTCAACTCTATCGGTATAGAAACCGCCTTCAAGTGCCATAAAGATAAAGTGGTCGCCGTTTATATCCTTTTCAAAGTACGCTTTTTTAGACTTGTTATTTGAACCTTCCAGACCTGTTGCATTGATAAAGTCTGAGGTACCGCTGCTGTGCCAAATATCGTGGTTGCCTATAGCCTCATAAATGGGATTGCAGTAATCAGACTCCGCAAGGATTTTCTGATAAGTCTTCCATTCTTCGGTATGAATGTTTATATTATGATAGTCAACCTGGTTATTTATGTAGTCACCTGAGCCGATAATAAAGTCGACATCTCGAGCTGCGGCAGTTTTGAGTGCATCTGCCCAATGCTCACCTGCATACTGATAGAATTTTTTTGAGCCGTCAATATGTATATCCGAATAAGAACCAAAACTGTATTTCTTTTCAGATGATTTATGACCGAGCAATTTTCCTGCCGGAATATCATAAGACGCAGCAGCATTTGCGACAGTTTTGTTTGCAGGCTCTGACGAAGAAGAAATTGCAATAAGCTTTGTAGCGTCTGCGGGAATTGCAGTCTGAGCATAAATTTTATGTGACTGTGGGGATTACAAAATGGTTAATTTCGCAATCTCGCTGTAGCCGTCGAGAGCTTTTGTATTATCAGCCCAATAAAGCCAATAGGTTCCTGCGGGGGCAGAAAGCGTTATTGTACCCTCGGCATAACCGGCTTTATCTGCACCAAAGCCTGAAAAATTATAGGTTATTTGTCCTGTTGTCGCCGCATCAACTGCAAATGAGGAAACAATTGCACCGAGCAAAAGCATAACGCTCAAAAATACAGCAACAGATTTCTTAAACTTAAATTTAACCTTCATAAGCTACCTCTTTTCTTATGATATAAAATCATATTCACCTATTGTTATTATAAATAAATTTTATTATTAATGCAAGTGTTTTTTAGTAAAAATTCTATTCATTTATAACCCCCCACGCTGCTTTAAGACGTTCAATTGAAAACGCAGCGTTTGCTGGGCTGGTTGACGGTAGTTTTACCGCCTCAATTTTTGTTTTTGGATAGATATATTTCATATACATTTTGTACGATAACGCACCGTTGCAGAAAATTCTATCCACCTTGCTGTTTTTTAGGATTTCGGAAATATCATTAGGCACAACGTCTTTTACAGAACTATCGCTCGAGCCTGTTATTGTGCAGGATTTTATAGTATCCCATAACGCAAGATTATTTTTCAATATAAGCGTTTTTTTATCTTTTATGCTTTGCGGCACCTTTTCCCCGTAAAGTTCGGCAATCAATTTCCAAAACCGATTCTGTGGGTGACCGTAAAAGAACATCTCTTCGCGTGATTTTACAGACGGAAAACTCCCGAGAATAAGCGTGCGTGAGTTTTCGTCATACAACGGCATAAAGGGATGAACAATATTATTTGTTTCACTCATTTTTAAGCCTCATTTTATTGAGTCGTAATATCTTATATGCAGCTAATTATTCATTATTAGAATTATACGGAATATTTAAAGTTACATTCTGACTTTTATTGTAATAATAAATTTATAAACAAGGAGTAAAAGTAAACAATCGTCACATTTTGGTGTTGTTTATCAAAATTTAGTTTCAACTGATTTACAATTGTGTAAGAAACATTGATTTGTGATAAATATTGACTATAGTGTTAGATAAGAACAAAAGAATAGCGGGTGATTTTATGACGTCATACAGCGTTATTTCTCCAAAAGACAAGCACAAGGGCTACGGAATTAAGATAACAAATATTAAGCTTATCGAGGACATTTCTCACAATTACAATGCAGTAAAAAAGCTCGCCGACACTTGCAACCGCTGTGATGTTGATGTGAACTTCTTTTCCGATGTGCTTGATAATTTTCTATCGGATTATGATAGCTTTTAATCGTTTATGTATTCCATCATCGCATTAATTGACTTCTCGCCTATTTCTCTTCCGGTTTTATATAGAGCTTTAAGCTTTTCCTTATCGTGGTCAATTCGTTTGACCGTTACAGGCTCCTGCGGTCTTATCACAAAAAGCTTTCCTTCATTTTCGAGTTTTACAATGTTTTCTGCAAGCTCGTTATAATGCTCGGGAATATTATTAACTGCCTCCAAAAAACCGGGATGATTTTTGTATTTCCTACGATATATCATTTTCATAAGACCTGATTGAGACTTTTTGCGGTAGGTAATATCTCGGGTTAGAACGAGGACAATTTTTTCATAGCCGTTTTCCATCACCCATTGATATGGAATAGGATTTGCAACACCGCCGTCGAGATAGTTTTTGCCCTCAACTTCAACCTCTTTTGATAGAATGGGGATACTACTCGATGCTCTGCACGCATTTAAAAATGCGGTACAGCTTTCCTTTTCAAAGACATGCATTTTTCCTGTTTCACAATCTGTAGTAAAAGCATAAAAATCCTGCTCTTTGTTATTATAAAAAGCGTCGTAATCAAGCGGAACAAGCTCGTGGCTGATTTCGCCGAAAAGAAAATCAAAATTAAAAATCATTTTGTCTTTCACAAGACTTTTAAGACTAATATACCTTTTATCGTTTACAAAATCGAGGTTTACTTTGGCAGTTCGTCCGATTTGCTTTGAAAGGTAATTTATTCCGCATAAAGAACCCGCAGATACCCCGCAAACACAGGGAAAATAAATGTCATTCTCCATAAAAACATCTAAAACCCCGCAGGTAAAAAAGCTTCTCAAAGCACCGCCCTCAAGAATCAGAGCAGTTTTTTTATTTTTAAATTCCAAATAACTCACCAGCTAAAAAATTTCTACCGATAAATTATAATACAATTTTATTTTGAATGCAAATATTAATGACTTAACATAAAAAACATAAATGATTTGTTGTTTTGTATTGACAAAACCTTGTTGATATGATATTATATCAAATGCTGAAATAAGCACGGAGAGGTGTCCGAGTGGTTTAAGGAGCTAGTCTTGAAAACTAGTGATCCCGCAAGGGACCAAG
>JAFLSL010000039.1 GCA_022510985.1 Ruminococcus sp.
CTTCCTTGCCGCCGAGTGTGAGCATAAGGAATGTTCTTGCCGCGTCAGCCGCTCCGTTACCCTGTGTAACGTGAGCCCAGTCGATGATATAAGCATCTCCGACCGGAGTGATAATTACGTTGCTGGGTACGAAGTCGCCGTGACAAACCTTATTATGCTTTTTTATACTGTTAACCCTTGTGTGAAGCTCATAGCGTGTTGTAGCATCAAGCTCCGTATCGCTGATTTTTCTCTGCATTTTATCGCGTAGGTCAGTCAAAAGGGGAGAACGCTTTGAAAGAATTTCAATTTGAATGTCAACAAATTTTTCAACAAACTCGTCAACTTTATCGGGATTTTCTTTTATAAGTTCACTCAGAGTTTTTCCCTCTATATAGTCGCTGACAATTGCCCATTTTCCGTCAACCTTAGTAACCTCGTGAATTTTCGGGATTTTAAGGTCTATCTCCTCAACTCTTGCCTGATTAAGTGCCTCGTTTAAAACTGCCGCCTTAGAAAAGTTTTCATCAAAAACCTTGATGCACTTATCGCCGTCGCGATAGATTTTTTTGCCTTTTGTTTCGTAAATAATGTTATCAAGCTTCATATTAGTTCTCCTTATAATCCTTGCCGTAATAAGCCTTAAGATACATTTCCTTAATCTCGCTCATAAGCGGATATCTCGGGTTAGCACCTGTGCACTGATCGTCGAACGCTTGCTCTGTCATATCATCAAGAGTTTCGAGGAAATATTTCTCGTCAATGCCGTAGTCGCGTATAGTTTCCTTAATTCCTACTCTCGCCTTAAGCTCGTTAATTGCTTTAATAAGATTTTCAACGCTTTCATCGTCATTCTTTCCGCCAACCCCGAGATACTCAGCAATTTCAGCGTAGCGTGCCTTCGTATGAGGATAAGCATACTGCGGGAATGTTCCCATTTTAGAGGGTTTCTCAGAAGAGTTAAAGCGGATTACGTGTTCGAGCATAAGTGCGTTTGCAACACCGTGGGCAATATGATGAAAAGCTCCGAGCTTGTGTGCCATAGAGTGGCATACTCCGAGAAATGCGTTAGCAAACGCCATACCTGCCATAGTTGCCGCGTGTGCAACTTTCTCGCGAGCGTAAGGCTCATTCTGACCGTTATCGTAGCAAGCAGGAAGATACTCGAAGATTATTTTAAGAGCCTTTAACGCAAGACCATCTGTAAAGTCTGTAGCAAGCATAGCAGCATATGCCTCTATTGCGTGAGATACAGCATCGATACCCGAAGCAGCTGTCAGCCCCTTAGGACCGCTCATCATAAGGTCAGCGTCAACAATCGCCATATCCGGCATAAGTTCATAGTCCGCAAGAGGATATTTAGTACCATCCTTTTCATCGGTAATTACCGCGAACGGAGTAACCTCGGAGCCTGTACCGGAAGATGTCGGAACAGCAATAAACATCGCCTTTTCGCCCATTTTCGGGAATGTGTAGACTCTCTTTCTTATATCACAAAATCGCATTGCCATATCTGCAAAGTCAGCCTCGGGATGTTCATAAAGTACCCACATAATCTTGGCAGCGTCCATAGCGGAACCGCCACCGAGTGCGATTATTACATCAGGCTGAAAAGCTGTCATAGCAGCCGCACCTTCTTTTGCGGAAGCAAGTGTAGGATCAGGTTGAACGTCAAAGAAGGTAGTGTGAGTAATACCCATTTTATCAAGTTCATCTGTGATACATTTTGTATAGCCGTTGTTGTATAAAAATTCGTCTGTTACGATAAATGCCTTTTTCTTTCCTAAAACGTCTTTAAGCTCTTTTAATGCAACGGGCAGACATCCCTTTTTAATATAGACCTTCTCAGGTGCTCTGAACCAAAGCATATTTTCTCTCCTCTCAGCAACTGTCTTAATGTTAAGTAAATGTTTGCAACCTACGTTTTCGCTGACGGAGTTTCCGCCCCAAGAACCGCAGCCGAGTGTGAGTGATGGGTTAAGGTCAAAGTTGTAAAGATCGCCGATACCGCCGTGAGAGGAAGGTGTATTAACAAGAATACGACAGGTTTTCATTCTTCCTGCAAATTCGTCAAGTTTTTCCTTTTCGGTAACAGGGTTTAAATATATTGAGGATGTGTGACCGTAACCGCCGTCTGCAATAAGCTGTTCAGCCTTTTTAAGAGCGTCCTCAAAGTTTTCGGATTTGTACATAGCAAGCACGGGGGAAAGCTTTTCGTGGGCAAATTCCTCGCTGATGTCAACCGATTCAACCTCGCCGATAAGAATTTTAGTTTCCTTTGCAACCTCAACTCCCGCGAGTTTTGCAATAGTGTAAGCGGACTGTCCGACAATCTTTGCGTTAAGTGCACCGTTGATGATGATTGTCTTTCTCACTTTATCTATTTCATCCTTATTGAGAATGTGGCATCCTCTGTCACTGAATTCTTTCTTAACTTTTTCGTATATGCTTTTGTCAACAATAACACTCTGCTCGGATGCACAAATCATACCGTTATCGAATGTTTTTGAATGAATAATAGAGTTAACTGCTACTAAAATATCAGCTGAAGAATCAATAATTGCAGGAGTGTTGCCCGCACCTACGCCGAGAGCAGGTTTTCCTGATGAATAAGCTGCCTTAACCATTCCCGGACCGCCGGTTGCGAGAATTGTATCAGCCTCAGCCATAACGAGATTTGTCATCTCGAGCGACGGAACATCAATCCAGGAAATAATATCCTCAGGTGCTCCTGCTTCTACAGCCGCTTCTAAAACAATTTTAGCCGCCTCAATTGTGCTTTTCTTAGCACGCGGGTGAGGGGAGATGATAATTCCGTTTCTTGTTTTAAGAGCGATAAGACACTTGAAAATTGCAGTGGATGTTGGGTTGGTAGTAGGAATAACCGCAGCAATAACGCCTATCGGCTCCACAATTCTCTTTGTACCCATTGAGGGGTTTTCCTCAATAACACCGCAGGTTTTAGCATCCTTGTATTTGTTATAAATGTACTCAGAGGCGTAGTGGTTTTTAATAACCTTATCCTCCACAATACCCATTCCTGTTTCTTCAACGGCTAATTTAGCAAGAGGAATTCTCTGCTTATTAGCAGCTGTAGCCGCGGCGAGAAAAATCTTATCAACCTGTTCCTGAGTAAAAGTTGCATACTCTGCCTGTGCTTTTCTTACCCTTTTAAGAGCCTTTTCAAGCGAGGGAACGCCGTCTACTACGGCGTATTTTTTTGTACTCATAAATTAACTCCTCCATAAAATTACATATAAATTCAAGTAATAATTACATTTCCGTAAATTCAATACCTTTCGATTTAGCTAAATCCTCTGCCGTTGAATTCTTCGGAGCCGTAATTTTAACCTCTGTACTTGTGTTAAATGCTGTTTCGGCAATTTCGGTGTTTTTTCCTTTAATAACTACCTCGACAAGCGAATGACATTCCGCAAAAGCGTATTCGTCAATTTTCTTTACCGATTTCGGAATCTCAATTTTTTCAAGTCCCGTTGCATCAAAACTATACATCCCGATAGTTTTCAATTTTTTAGGCAACTTGATTTCTGTAAGCTTTGCACAGCCCGAAAACGCATTTGTGCCAATACTCTCAATGCTGTCGGGGAGAGTTACCTTCTCAAGCGAAGAGCTGAACGCAAAACTATAATCATCGATTTTTTCAACTCCGTTTGGAATAGTAACACTCTTAATCTTTGACATCTTAAATGAACTTCTTCCGACAGATTTTACTTTTTTACCCTTAAAGTCAGATGGAATTTCAACATTTTCTTTGTTGTCGCTGAAGTCCGAAATAACAAGCGTTCCGTCGTCCTGCTCATTATATCCTATACCGTTTTTATCGGTGTATTGTGCCTGAGTAGCCTCCGGAAGTGAAATTGTTTTATTTTGACCCGAGCAGCCTGTCAAAAGAGAGGTGAAAACCAAGGCGGTCAATATTAGAGAAATTGAAAGTTTTTTCATAGTTTTTACGTCCTTTCGTGAGAATGGTATCACATTGTTAAAAGTTTGTCAATCTTTTTTGTTAAAAAATTAACAAAAATTTATATACTTTATTATTGTTAATTTTATTATATAAAAATCATATTACCTTATAATTATATAACGGAATTTATTATAAAAAAACTGTCCCGTTTTTGAGACAGTTTTTTCTAAATAAGAAATATACTTAAAATTCCTAAAATAATTGAATATAATGCACCGAACAGTACATCAGAAATATAATGAACTCCCGCCAATATTCTCGATATACAAATCGTTATCCCAACAATGGTTAAAGCAACTCCGAGACATATATTTATAGGATAGCAAACTATAGCGATTATAAACACGCTCGCCGAATGTCGGCTCGGAAAACTTTGACCCACTGTGTTCTTTTTAATAAGCGGATTAATTTTGAGTGCCTCGTATGGACGAGGTCTGTTAATAATTTTTCTCAGAGCCGTAACGCTTAAAAATACGACCGCGGGTGCAACGAGTGTTCTGACAAACTCCTCGGCGTCATTTGCGTTTATCATATGAATAAACGTGTTGATTAAAATCAACGGGTAAATTATATAAACAGGGTAGGGAAGATATTTGTATATAATTCTTAATAAGAAATATAATTTTTTATGAGCCTTAAAAAATCTCTCAATCTTCCCGTATCTTTCTTGTGTCATAAAATCACCGAGGTAATTTTAACACACTTAATTCAATTATTCAATATCGACCTTATATTTATCAAAAAAGCAGTCAAGCTCAATGATATAAGCCAAAATCTGCGGAGCCTTCATAAGCTGGCCGTACCATGGTGAGCTAATACCATCAGGATTTTCAATAATTCTGTTTATTCCCTCGGCACTTAAAAGCTCAGTTAAGACAGTTTTCTTCTTCAAAATCTTCTTTACCTTTTCCGAGCAGATTTTCATATAAACCGGATTGTGAGTTTTCGGGTAAGGACTTTTTTTACGCCATACAATATCATACGGTAAAATATCTTCGAAAGCCTTGCGTACAATGCCCTTTTCACGTTTGTTATATGCTTTTATTTCCCAGGGCATATTGTAAGCATACTGAACAATTCTGTAGTCGCAAAAAGGAACCCTGACCTCAAGTCCGTTATACATACTGCACCTGTCTTTTCTTTCAAGCAGACATTGCATAAACCAATAGTAGTTGAGCATAAACATTTCTCTCATTCTGCTCGTTATCTTAGAATCTGTACTCAGCTTATCGGTATCGTTAATTGTTTCTAAATATTTCTCTCTGACATATTCTTCGCCCTTTGGCAAAATCCCGTCATTTAAAATACTTCGTCTTATATCCTGCGACCTCGACCAAGGAAAGTTATCCTCAAATAGTATATCGTGATTATGATACCACGGATAACCTCCGAACAGCTCATCCGCACATTCTCCCGAAAGTGCAACGGTATAATCCTTTTTTATCTCCTTGCAGAATAACAAAAGCGACGAATCCACGTCAACATATCCCGGCAAATCCCTTGCCTCAACACTCGGATAAAGTGCCTCGGCTAATTCCGCATTGTCGAGTATTACCTCGTTGTGAATTGTGTTTGCGTTTTCGACCATCATTTTAATAAATTCAACATCTGAGGTCGGCTGATACAGACTTTTCTCGAAGTATTTCATATTGTCCCTGTATTCAACCGAATAGGTGACCGCATTGCTCATACCGTTTCTTTTGTAAAAATTGCTAGCTGTCTGAACAATAATACTGCTGTCAAGTCCGCCCGAAAGGAAAAAGCAAAGCGGAACGTCACTTGTGAGCTGCTTTTCAATTGCATCGGTAAGCAGATACCGAACCTTCTCGACAGTCTGCTCGGGAGTGTCAGTAAATTCTTCCGCCTCTAATTTAAAGTAACGTGTTTTGATTAACTTTCCGTCAACATACGTTGCGTATTCCCCGGGGAATAGCTCCTTTATATTTTTAAAAATTCCGTTGCCCGGAGTTCTCGCAGGACCTAAGAAAAATATTTCATAAAGCCCTTCTTCGTTAATAATCGGCTTAACCTTTCCGCTTTCTAAAATCGTCTTGATTTCAGAGCCGAAAACCAAGCCGTCCTTAAATTCGCTGTAAAACAGAGGCTTTACTCCAACCTTATCTCTACATAGAAAAATTTTTTTATTATACATTTCATAAACCGCAAAGGCGAAAATTCCGTTCAGCCTTTTTGCACATTCTTCTCCGTATTCTATGTACATCTTTAGCACAACCTCCGTGTCGCTGTGCCCTTTAAATTCATACCCCTTATTCCTGAGTTCATCTCGCAATTCTTCGGTATTGTAAAGCTCTCCGTTATATACAATAACGTATTTTTCTCCCTTTATACCGCAAATCATCGGTTGCTTTCCGTTTTCCTTATCAATAACAACAAGCCTTCTGTGTATCAGTGCAAGATTATGGTCAATAAAAATTCCGTTTTCGTCAGGCCCCCTTTTTTTGAGCGTCTTTGACATATTAGACAGCACCTTTAAATTTTCCGATAAATCCTCGTGTTTACTTAGTAAACCGGCTATTCCACACATATTGTCCTCCAAATTTATTTATTTTTTATACTGTATAAAAATGAAATTCCCGTAAAAATAAGTAAAAAACTTCCGATAACCGAGGTGCTCAGGCTGAGCGTAATATCTCCCGATATGCTCGAAAAAACAGGCAAAGAAACATCAAAAGCCATTACCGAGAAATATGTAATCAAGGCAGTTATAACTCCCTGAATAATTCTGAAAACGAAAAATAATGTCTTGTTTACATCAATATTACCGAGAATTTGAAAAATCTGAAAATGAACACAAATTCCGCCGAAACCAACCGCAAATGCAATCAGCGTCACGTAAGAGGTTTTTGAAAGCGTATTGCACGCGGTAGTAACCTCAAGCAAAATTTCAATAAATTCATTCTCTCCGATTACTCCCTCTATAATGCTTATAAAAGCTGAGAATATAACAACAATCCCGCACATTTCAATAATCCCGTAAACCGCACTCGATACCGAACTTACGAAAAGTTCCGACATATTTTTAATTTTAGCTTTATTTTCTTTTTTGGAATTATATATTTCTGTATCTCTAAAAATAAATTTATTCAATATTCCGATTATTATGACGGATATAAACTGTGCAAAAAACAGTATTACCCCAATCTCCATACTGTTTAAAAGTTTCATTCCGACAAACGTAATTAAAAAACCCGGTCCCGAGCCTACTGCCGTATATGATGCTCGAACAGCCTCTTTTTCAGAAATTTCTCCGTTTTCAAAAAGATTCTTAATTCCTCTCGCACCGACGGGATAACCGCCTATAATTCCGATTAATACGCAGATAAGCGTCTTTCCCGAAAATCCGAATAAGGCTTTTGAAACCTTATTTAATATTTTTCCCGAAAATGAAATTCCGCTTTTTGATACAATCGCTGAAATTACCATAAACGGGAAAAGAGACGGTACAAGCACCTCCGCACAAAAGATTATTCCCTTGTAAATTCCGCTTGAAGATTCTTTGCCAAAAAACAAAACGGCAATCCCCGCCAAAACAATAAGGGCAAGCTTTAGCCCTGCCGAGAGTTTGCTCTCAATTTTATACATCATTTTTCTTCACCGTTAATATATATGTAAAAGGGTGATAGATAATGAGAAAAAAACACCAAAATAAAGTAAAATCTGAGCTGCCCATAGAATTTCGCTATAATCTTCCCGTAATTGAATTCACGGGAAACCGACAGGCGATGATTGAAGGTTCAACAGGTGTTCTTCATTACAGCGATGAGGTTGT